>DASXPQ010000190.1:0-10006 GCA_036493575.1 Pirellulales bacterium | reverse complement strand
GCCATTTGCGAATCGATGTAGCGTCGCTGGCGACAGGCGATGCGATTTGCGGCATGCGAACGATTGATCGGCTGCTGCGGCATCTTGTGCAGCTGCGATCCGCCGGGCACATTGCTTTGGAAACTTTGCGCGACACTGCGGCTCGGCTGACTCCCCGGCGAAGCGTGGCAGCCGCGCATTCTATTTTGCACGCCGCTTAATGGGCCTGCTGTCCGCAGCGAGCTGTGTCGGCGAACATGAACCTAGCCGGGCTGCTACCGGTCTAGCAATTCGCTTGGCTTAAGACTGTTCGCGGTAGGCTGCGAAGCCAAGATATGCCAGAATGGCGGCGCCAATGATCATGCCAATGTCCATGGTGCCTCCGGTGGCCTTCGGCCCTCCGAAGGGAACACCGACGGCCATATCCGCCGCAAAAACCAGTAAAATCAATAGGGCGATCAGCATCCCTATAATGGCCAAGACTTTCGACATCAGCGAGCGTCCCCGAGCGGCAGTTCCAATGGTCCTACTTTAGTCAACTTAACTAGTGTAGTTCAACGGGGTACGAATGGAGAGGAATCGCGGTTTTCTCGTTCAAAACAAGTCATTTTCACCATCGCACCGCACTGCCATGAAGACGCTTTCCAACGATCCGCGCTGGGAGGAATTTCGCCGGCAAATGCCAGTCGCAGGACGCTGGGCTTATTTTGATAGCGCCGCGGTTTCGCCGCTGACCGGGCCGGCGCGCGATGCCCTTGCCGCCTGGCTTGTTGAGGCGGCAGAGCAGGGGGGCACCGCCTGGGGGCATTGGGATCGACAGGTCGATCAGCTTCGCTCGCATGCCGCGCAAATGCTCGGCGCGGCGAGGGAAGAAATCGCACTGGTGCGCAGCACCACGGATGGAGTTACTTTGGTGGCGGAAGGCTTTCCGTGGCAGTCAGGCGATAACGTGGTGGTGCCCGCCGATGAATTTCCGACTAATCAGTATCCGTGGATGAACCTGGCTAGTCGCGGTGTGGAAACGCGCCAGGTGCCAGTCGAGGGTGGACGCATCGATTTAAACCGGCTTGAAGCCGCTTGCGATACCCACACACGGATTGTCGCGCTGAGCTGGGTTGGTTTTTTGAGCGGTTGGCGCACCGATTTAAAAGCCGCCGCCGAAATGGCTCACCGTCGCGGAGCGCTGCTGTTCGTCGACGCCATCCAAGGCCTGGGCGCATTTCCAATTGATGTGCAAACAACCGGCATCGACTTCCTGGCTGCCGGCGCCCAAAAGTGGCTGCTGGGGCCGGAGGGCGTCGGACTGTTTTATTTACGGCGCGATCATTTGCCCACACTGCGACCGTTGGGCGTCGGCGCGCACAGCGTGTTGCAAGGAAACGACTACACTCGCATCGAACTTTCGCTGAAGCCTACTGCTGCGCGGTATGAAGGGGGCGGGCCGAACATGGCTGGCATGATTGCGCTGGGCGCCAGTCTCAACTTGCTCATCAATACTGGATTGCCGGCCATTGGCGAGCGAATTCTCGAAATTACCGACTTGTGCTGCCGCCGATTGGAAGAACTAGGGGCAAAAATCACCAGTCCGCGGAGTGAGCAGCAGCATAATTCGGGCATTGTCACATTCGATCTGCCAGAATGCGACTCGCTGGCCATCCGCAAGCACGGTTACAGCCGGAAAGTGGCGTTGGCCCAGCGTGCCGGGAAATTACGGATCAGCCCCCATGCCTATGTGAGCGGCGAGGATATTGATCTGTTATTTGAAATGCTAGAGGAAGCTAAACGGCTTTGCAGACGGAGTTAGAATTAGCGATAATTGCAGGAAGGATCGCAACTACTCAGTTCCACTCATCTCCTATCCGCACCACCATGCCCGACAATGATCCCCGCGTAGCCGTGTATATCGGTTCATTTGACCCCATTACGCTCGGGCACATCAACGTGATTGAGCGGGCCAGCCGGCTGGTCGAAAAGCTCATCGTTGGCATTGGAATCAACATTGAAAAGCAATTGCTGTTCACGTCCGAAGAACGGCTCGACCTGGTCCGCCGCGCCATCAAGCACTTACCCAACGTCGAAGTGCGGGAGTTTACCGGCCTGGCGGTGCACTTTGTTCGCGAATGTGGTGCCCGCGTGATGCTGCGCGGCGTGCGCTCCCTGACCGATATTGAAGCGGAATTCACGATGACTTTGGCGAATCGCAAGCTCGACCCAAGCATTGAAACGGTGTTTCTCATGGCGGACGAACAATTCTCCCACGTTTCCAGTTCGCTGCTTAAGCAAATTGCGCCGCTGGCAACCGACGAGGAATTGGCCCGCTTCGTGCCGCGTGAAATTATTCCGGAGCTGCGCCGTCTCTGCCCGCAGCTGAAGTAAACAGCGAACCCCGCAAGGGCCGTTTTGCTCCTACCGGAAAGAGGTTGTATCTATATACGGGAGCGATTCCATGTCGGCAGAAAATAATGAAATCCGCATCGTTCCGGCATCGCTCGAATATATCGACAGTTTTCGCGAATGTCTGGACAGCGTCGCCCGGGAGCGTAAATGGCTGATGACGTTACAGGCGCATCCGCCTGAAGAAGTGCGCAAGTTCTGGGAAGAAACCATTGCCGACGATGGTCCGGCGTTTTTCGCGATTGACCAAATGCAGGTGGTTGGCTGGATTGACATCAAACCCCATCCTGAAGAAGGCATTCGCCACCGCGGCCGACTGGGCATGGGCGTTCGCTGCGATTACCGCGGCCAAGGCATTGGAACTAAATTGATGGAAGCGGCGTTGGCGAAGGCCAAACAACGCGGGCTGATACGGATTGAGTTAACCGTTTACGCTTCTAACCCGGTGGCATATGCCATGTATCGAAATTTTGGTTTTGTCGAAGAAGGGCGGATGTTCAAAGGACGTTATCTTGACGGGCGGTTTGACGATGTCATTCAGATGGGATTGATCTTCCCAGAAAATGTGCCGCCAGAACGCTGAGGCAGCAGGGAGAGACACGAACGAGAGCGTGCCTTAGTTTTTTCCGCCGTTGCCGTCTTCTTCACGGTTCAAATAGCGGCGGAGATAGCGGGCCCGTTCGATGTTGCGGTCGGCAGTGTTTAGCTCCACGCCGCTGATTTTTTGCAGATGGGCCGGCTGGGTACGGATGAAGAGCTCGTTCAGCGTGAGCATCGGCAGATCGGCAATCAAACCCAGGTTGATTCCCATGCGCACTTTGGAAAGCAAGTGCATGGTTTCTTCGGAGCTGATGGTTTGGGCCGTGCGCAGAATGCCGTAGGCTCGGCTCACCTGGTCGTGCAGCGTTTGTTGGCTTTCCTTGATGAGGAATTCTCGCGCTTCGCGCTCGTAATGAATTAGCGCCGGCACGACGTCGGTGACCTGGTCGACCAGCTCTTTTTCTGATCGGCCCAGCGTTTGTTGATTAGAAATTTGATAAAAATCGCCCATCGCCTGTGAGCCTTCGCCGTACAGGCCGCGCACCGCGAGGCTGATTTTTTGCAGGCTGCGGAACACCTTGTCGATTTGCCGCGTCAGCACCAGGGCCGGCAAGTGCATGAGCACGCTCACCCGCACGCCGGTGCCGACATTGGTCGGACAGGCGGTTAAATATCCTAGCCGCGGATGAAACGCATAATTGACTTGTACAGAGATTAAGTCGTCGATCCGATCGATTTGTTCCCAGGCGCCTTGCACGTCCAGGCCACTGTGCATGCACTGGATGCGCAAATGATCTTCTTCGTTGATCATCAGGCTGATGCGTTCACCGGAATCGATTACGACGCCGCGGGCGCCCTGCGCCTCGGCATGTTCGCGACTGATCAATTGCCGCTCCACCAGGAACTGCCGGTCCAGCCGGTCCAAATCGCTGACGTTTACGTATAAGAGCTCGCCGGAGGTTTCCTGAGTTTTGAGTACCCGGTCGTGGAGTAATTTTTCGATATCGGCGCGATCTTGATCAGACGCGCGGCTGATGAAGGGGAACTCGGCGAGATTGCGCGCGAGGCGGATGCGTGTGCTCATCACGATATCGGCCTGGGGGCCGTTGCCGCGGAGCCATTCGCCGGTTGTGTTAGTAAGGTCGTTCAGTTCCACGTTCACTCTTTCGCCTCATCAACCTTCTTGATCTCGTCGCGCAATTCCTTGGCGCGCTCGTAGTTTTCTTGATCGATGGCTTCCTTCATCTCTCGGCGCATACGGATTAACTCCGTGCGCTGCTGGGTGCCGGTGGCGCCGCGCTTCGGCTTCTTGCCCTTATGAACGGTCTCGCCGTGGATGTTGGCGATTAGCGGCTCCAATTCCTTTTCAAAGCAAACATAATCGTGAGGGCAACCCAGGCGACCTTGATTGCGGAATTCGTAAAAGGTGATGCCGCACACTGGGCAGGAGCGTTGATCGAGCCGGGCCAGTTCTTCGGCGGTTTGTCCAACGGCCAGTTGTTGAGCCAATGCACCGGCGATGGTCGGGGCGGCGCCCGGCTCGCCTTCACCCTGCGTGAGATACTGCCGCGCATGCTCTTCGCAGAGGTGCAATTCGGTGTGTTTGCCCCCTTCGAGTTCGGTAATGTGGAACGTGGCCGGACGTTCGCACTTTTGGCATTTCATGGCGGTTTAAACGAATGCGTTCTGAAAACGGATGTCGCCGGGAAGGCGACGGCGGCGTGGGGAGACTAGTCGGAGAGGAAATCGGGATTTCAATTCGGTTTTTCTAGGGAATTTTGCTCGTTCCGCAATTCCCCGTTGGGATTCTAACAATGCCCTGAGGGGTGTCAAGGCGAACGCTGTGCCATACGCTTCGCGCCGTCAGATGCTGGCACTCGTTTACAGGACAATTGACTCACCGGAGTGCGCGAACAGTGTCCGAAGTTTGGTTGTCTGCATTTGGATCGCCTGTTATTGTAACTCCAAACGCGCCGACTCCGCTCGCAGCCATCGCCCTGCCCATTGAAAACTGACTATTAACTCATGCACTATCCCGACTTCGAAAGCTTCTCGCGCTTGGCCAAAGGCGTGCATCTGGTGCCGGTGTACCGTCGGTTGATTGGTGATTCCCTCACGCCCGTCTCGGCGTTTCACAAGCTCGATGCCGGTAGTTCGGCGTGCTTGTTTGAAAGCGTTGTGGGGGGCGAAAAAGTTGGCCGCTATAGTTTCCTTACCGCCGAGCCATTTTTGGAGATTGAGGCTCGCGGCAACCGTGTGGTTGTGCGGACGAGTCCCAAGGCGCAGTCCGGATTATCATCCAACAAAACGGCTGCCCGAAACACGCAGACTGAAGAGTTCGACTCTCCCGACCCCATCGAAGAACTGCGTAAGCGAGTCGACGCTTTGCGCGCCGTTCGCTTGCCGGAGTTGCCGCCATTCGTTAGCGGCGCCATTGGCTATGCAGGCTACGACGTTGTGCGCTACAGCGAACGGTTGCCCAACGCGCCGCCGGATGATCGCCAGTTGCCCGATTTGTCATTCGCGTTTTATGACCGGATGGTGGTGTTCGACAACATCACCAAAACCATTGTCGTGATTGCGATGGCGCGAGTCGACACTGGCGATTTGCGTGCCGCTTATGACGATGCTCGCCGGCGCGTGGACGATTTAGTTGCGCGTCTCTCCGCTCCCACCGCCGATTTGCTGCCCGTCGATATCAGCCCGGCAGGCGATGCAAAAATTACCTACCGTTCCAATTTCACGCAAGCCGCATTCCAACGGGGGGTCGAAAAGTGCGTGGAATACATTCGGGCGGGCGATATTTTTCAGGTGGTGATCAGCCAGCGGCTGGAGCTGGCGATTAAATCGCAACCGTTTGAAATTTATCGCACGCTGCGGGTGGTGAATCCCAGTCCGTTCATGTTTTATTTGCGCACGCCCAGCGTTACGTTGGTGGGCAGTTCGCCAGAGGTGATGGTACGGGTAGTAGATGGTAAAGTCACGGTACGTCCACTGGCTGGAACTCGCAGGCGTGGTCGCACGGAAGAAGAAGATCGGGAGCTGGCGGCTGAATTGCTGGCCGATCCTAAAGAACGGGCCGAGCACGTGATGCTGGTCGATTTAGGCCGCAACGACGTCGGCCGAGTTGCCCGGTACGGCAGTGTTGAGCTGACCGACGTGATGACGATTGAACGTTACAGCCACGTAATGCACATCACTAGCAATGTGACCGGCAAACTGGCCGACGGAAAAGATTCGTTTGATGCTTTGCGGGCGTGCCTTCCCGCCGGCACGGTTTCCGGCGCACCCAAAGTGCGGGCCATGCAAATTATTGATGAGCTGGAACCGCATCGCCGCGGCCCCTATGCCGGCGCCGTGGGCTATGTCGATTACAGCGGCAACATGGATACGTGCATTGCGCTGCGAACCATTGTGATTCCGCAGCCGGGCAAGACGGCTTACCTGCAAGCGGGCGCCGGCATTGTTGCCGACAGCCAGCCGGAAATGGAATGGAACGAAACGCTCAATAAAGCCCGCGGCCTGCTGAAGGCGATTGAGATCACGGAGCAGCGGGCGAAATGATGCCCAGCTTTCTTCCTCGCGCTAGCCAAGATAAACTCAATCTATGGCAGCGAATTTTTCCGCCGTCCGTATTCTGACACTTTGCCTGGCGGCGTTGTTGGCGCTGCCCGGTTGTGGCGGCTGCACCAAAACGGAACTTCCAGATTCGGAGCAATCGCTGAAGAACCGCATGGATGCGGCGCTGAAAGAGAAGGAAAAGCCGAAGCCGGATTTCGATCCGATCAAACTCACCATTGTTCCGCAAAAGACAGATGAAAAAAATATTGCACGCCGGCTGGTGAAGCCGGGGCATTGGACTGCTGTCGTCGAGGAAACCAAAGCGAATAATTTCGATTTCACCGGGCAACTATTTGCCGAAGCGCGAACCAACGCTGCCGGTCCTGCCATCGA
This sequence comes from Pirellulales bacterium, assembly GCA_036493575.1. GTDB lineage: Bacteria > Planctomycetota > Planctomycetia > Pirellulales > JADZDJ01 > DATJYL01. The sequence continues at coordinate 3,139 of DASXPQ010000190.1, read as the reverse complement.
TCTGCCCCACATGCCGTATCGGCTGGCGGTCATGCGGCCTGCACCGTTAGCGAAGGGCCAAGCCAAATCGTTGGAACTTTTGTTCTATGTGCCGCCCGACAGCACGAAGGCCTGGCTGGCCACGGAACTGCGCAACCGGGGCGGAAGCGTTGCCGCGACGCCGGGCCCGGAACCGTTAACGCTGATGAAGGCGCATCAATATCACTTGGTCGTGCTCGCGCCGCAGCCGTATCGGTACCGGTTATTGGAAAGGCTCGACTCCGTTCGTGGGCCGCATGCTTCGAATGTTAGCGATATTGAAAGTGGGCTGCATTATTACCAGGTGATTGCGCCGCCACTGGAAAAACCGCTGCCGCTGCCCACCAATGCGCTGGCTTGGACCAGCATTGCTTATTTGGTTTGGGACGATGTCGATCCGACCTTGCTTTCCCCAGAGCAGCAGCAAGCACTGATCGATTGGCTCCACTGGGGCGGGCAATTGATTATCAGCGGACCAAAAAGTCTCGATCAACTTCGTGACAAGGCGTTTCTCGGTTCGTACTTGCCGGCGGTGCCGGGGGAACCGCTTTCGATCACCACGGAAATGCTCGGTCCCATGAATCACGAGTGGACGTTGCCGATTAAAGGCGAGCCCGGCAAACCGTTAGCGCTCGTGAGTCCCTGGAGCGGGGTCACCCTAATCCCACAAGCCGACGCAAATGTGTTGGTCGATGCTGGCGGGGCCGAAAAAGAACCGTTGGTTGTGGAGCGCCGCGTGGGCCGCGGACGCATTATCGCCACGGCGTTCCGACTTACGCAGCGCGAACTGTGGAATTGGCCCAGCTTCGATGGGTTTTTGAATGCCTGCCTGCTGCGTCGTCCGCCGCGGGAGTTTTCCGCGGCCGACTATTCGGCCGGGCTGAATGCCGATTGGGTCGATCAGCCGTGGCGATATCGCGACCCGCTTCTCGTCACTGGAGTGCGCTACTTCAGCCGCGATTGGAACGCCGACACAGGGTTTGGCGCGCCACCGAAACCGCCGCCAAATATCCCGAGCGAAGACGATCCGAATTCCGCGGCCAGCGGCCAAATTTGGAACAATTTAAATTGGCGGAACCGCGTTGCCGGTGCGTAGCCGCCGCTTAACCTGGAAGACGAAACGGTCCAAAACGGGCCAGGGGTCGCTGCCTGGAATGATCGTAGCGCCACTGCCGACGCCGCCCGGGATTCGTTGCGTGAAGCCGCCGGCATTGTCATTCCCAAGGCCGATTTTGTGATGCGAGTGCTGGTGCTGTATTTGATTGTGCTGGTGCCGGCTAACTGGATTTTGTTTCGCACACTCGGCCATGTGGAATGGGCGTGGGTCGCTGCGCCTATCATCGCGATTGGCGGGATGGTGGCGGTCGTGAAGGTGGCGCAACTGGATATTGGTTTCGCTCGGTCGCAAAACGAACTGGCGGTGTTGGAGCTGCAGCCCAATTATTCGCGCGGACATCTGACGCGCTACACGGCACTGTATACGTCGCTGTCGACTACTTACGATGCCAACTCTGAAAACCGAACCACGCTCGCGTTGCCGTTTCCGTCCGACCTGAGCTTTACACTGCGACCGGGCCAGTCGGTCGATACGGTTACCTACCATGGAGAGCCCGCGGTGCAGCTCGCCGATTTTGGCGTTTCGTCGAATTCCACTTCGCTGCTGCACAGTGAGCAAATGATCGATTTGGGCGGGCCGATCGAATACGTTGCCGCCACTTTGGATGATGCAACTTCACAGACAAATAGCGCCACGCTCACCAATCGCACGAACCTCGATTTGAAACGTGCCGGAGTTCTGCGCCGAACGAGTGACGGCACATTCCAAATTGCGTGGATCGGCGATTTGCCCCCCGGCCGCAAATCGAAACTTTCCTTTGAGGCGCTGAAGGAGCAGGAAAAACTCCCGGCCGAATGGTCGTTCGATCTTATTTCAGCTGGAGCGGAGCGCGGCCCCAAGCTAAGCTTGGAGCCGCTGGCTCAATTGGTCCGTCAGTCGAAAACCTTGGAGCCGGGCGAAACCCGACTGATCGCCCTTATCGACCATCCGCTGGCGGGACTGCAGGTCGATCCGGCATCTTCGCAGACCACTCGGGGCGGCACGCTAATGGTGGTAAACTTGGAGTCGCCAGCGCTGGTGGCTCATCCGCCAAAGCCCGACCAAAATATGCACCTGGACGTTGCTTCGCCCCGCGACGAACGTGAACCTGAAATGCAGTCCAATCCGGAGGACCTGCCTGACGCTGATTCCTGATTGATCCCTGATTAACTTCGGCTTCGCCATGATTGAACTTATCAACTTCACCAAGCACTACGGCGATTTTATTGCCGTCGACAGCCTCAATTTGCACATTGGGGCCGGGGAGTTGTTCGGCTTTATCGGGCCCAACGGCGCGGGCAAAAGCACCACCATTCGGTTTTTGGCCACGCTGCTGAAGGCCACGCGGGGCGATGGCGTGGTGGCCGGCCACAGCGTGTCCAGAGACCCGCTGGGCGTGCGGCGTGTGGTTGGATACATGCCCGACAACTTTGGCGTGTACGACGGGATGAAAGTGTGGGAGTTTTTGGATTTTTTTGCGGTGGCCTACCAAATTCCACGCAGCAAGCGTAAGCAGGTCATTGGCGACGTTCTGGAACTATTGGATCTAACGCACAAGCGCGATGATTTCGTCAACGGCCTGTCGCGCGGCATGAAGCAGCGGCTGTGTCTGGCAAAAACCCTGGTGCACGATCCGCCGGTGCTGATTCTCGACGAGCCTTCCAGCGGCCTGGACCCTCGGGCTCGCCTGGAATTCAAAGCGCTGCTCAAAGAACTCCGCCGCATGGGGAAAACCATTTTGATTTCCAGCCACATCCTCAGTGAGCTGGCCGATTGCTGTTCGACGATCGGCATCATCGAGCGCGGCCAACTACTGATGCACGGACCAATTGAAGAAGTCTACCGCCGCATCCATCGCAATCGAATTATTGAAATCAAATTCATCGACGGCATGGAAGCAGGCTTGTCGATCATTCGCAGCATGCCGGAAACGCGCGATGTGCAAATTGAAGATCATCGCGTGACGGTGGAACTAGAAGCCGACGACCAGCTCGTAGCCAGCTTGCTAGATGAACTGACCCGACA
>DASXPQ010000189.1:0-3431 GCA_036493575.1 Pirellulales bacterium | reverse complement strand
ATTGACGGAGCTGATCGGCAAGTGCTGTGGTGTCGTGATCGGCGGACAAATTGGGGTAATCGAGCGGGCGGCGATTGGCGAACCGGCCGAAGTACAGCCCCTTGGCAAAACCGACTTGTTCCAGGCGATCGCCCAGCAATTCTTCGGCGTCCGCAATTTGTTGCTCTCGCTGCGAAAGCGTCATGGCTCGACTCCCATGCATTGAAAGAAGACTCCCAGCGCCCGCTGCTGGAACCGTTCGACGCAATAAGAGATGGGCGCAGCGGGCCCGACGGCAATGTGCCCGATGAATTATCGAAGCCCAGCCCTGGTTCGGCAACGCCGTTCTTGCTATTGCTGCGAAATGGTCGCAACCGGTAGTCCGGCGACGACGGGCGGCAGGCTCATGGCGCTGGCCGGCGGAGTAATGACGCCAGGCGAGGCCGTGACGGCGGGTGGACCATTGGCATCCGGCGGCGGTGCATTCTGGCTCAAATCGTGCCGGCAGTTGTCGCAGCAGTATTCGACAACCCACTTGTATGTGGGCACCTTGTGCGTGACTTCATACTTTACGAGCGTGGTCACGGAGCGAATTCGCGCACACTCGGCCGGTTTCCACAGCGTGTAGAGTGGTTTGTAATCGTGGCACAACGGACAGTTGTACGGATTGCATTCGTCGACCTTGGTGCAGCCTTCTTCGCTGCGGCCGGGAATGCAAACATCTTGGCAGCGGCAACCGTAAACCGTTTCCTTCATGTCTTTCCATTCGCAAACCGGATGGCACACTTTTTGGCAGTGGGCCTGGCAGCCGCAATGGTCGCAGAAGCCATCGCGGCAATCGCCGGCGGCACACTGCTCGCAGGGCGGAGTGGAAACTTCGTCGGCAACCAACATGGTGGGCGCCGCCAACACGAATAGCAAAACGATGCGGTTCATGGGAAACCTATTGAATAGTGAAACCGTAGATGGTTGGAGTGTGCTACAGATTTCTTCGTCCATATCATCGCTACCGTCCACAAACTGCACGGTAACTGTCAGAAGTTGTGGGACCTGCAAAGTTTCAACAAATTGCCATGTCGGGAGCAAAGCCCTGCCAGCTGCTAGCGTCGTTGCTATAATTGCAACGCGGAATTTACTACCTGAGCTACTCACATACTGAACATGAGCCGCCGTAAGGATATTGACGATTTGCTTGCCGACTGGGCTTTCCAGCCGGGCGAAGTTATGGCTCGTCTGGTAAAGGCCGCCGACGGCCGTGAAGTGCTGCAAATGCGGGTCGACATGGGCCTGTTGCAGATGGAAGTGGTCGGCCGGCCCGACGGCGCCAAACCGGAAGGGGCCGATACGTACTTCGATTATCTGCTCTCGGCGGTAATTCAGGAGGGGGACACATTCGTACTGACCACGCCGCAATGTGCCGAGGTTGATCGCGAATTCGTGCAGTTCTATCACCGGCGAATTTGCTGGCTAGCGCTGCGAAAATTTCCCCAGGCAACCAAAGATGCCGACCATACGCTGAGCTTAATGGATTTTGTTAAGCGTCACTCGCCCGACGAACAATGGACGTTATCGCACGAGCAATATCGGCCGTTTGTGCTGTTCCATCGAGTGCAGGCTGCTGCTCTGGGAGAACTGGAAGCACACGGTGCCGAGGCCGCGATTGGTGAAATCAATCAGGGGTTGGACCGCTTCCGCAAAATCTTCGACGAATACGAAGTGGCGGAAAAATTCGAGGAAGACGAGCTCGTCCTCAAACTGCAAGAGCTGGAAAAATCGTTGCGGGAACACTACCACGTGGAGCGTACGCTGGACGAGAGATTGGCCGAGGCTGTGGCTACCGAACAGTACGAGTTGGCCGCCCAGCTTCGCGATGAAATTGCCAAGCGGCAAAGCCGGCCCCATTAAGCGGCGCCGATTCTAGGTTGTGCAGAGTTCGCCCTTATTCGGCTTGTTTGTGCCGCAGCGCCAAATCAATCAGCCGACGCATGGGTTTACGTCGAATCCGGGCCCGAGCTTCTTCGGCCAGACACCAGCGGATTGGACGGGGCGCATCGGTTTTGTCCGCGTCTTGCACTTCCAACAAAAAAGATGTTAACCGCACGAGCTGTCGATTGTGGGTGGCCTCTGTATCGTCGAGCGGCTCAAGCTTTGCCGGACGACATTTAAAACCAGCTTCTTCATGAACGCTGCGACAGGCGGCTTCCAGCGGCGACTCCTCCTTTTTGATTTCCGTGTGCGGAAACTCCCAGCGGCTGGCTCGCGGCGTCGCCACCAGGCAAAACTCCATTCGCTTCTGCCGGATCCGATACGGAACTGCACACGCTTCCCGGTGTACTTCGGCTTGATCCCGGGTGCGTCCCATAAACGGGCTCGAATGGCCGTATTTCCAAAGAACTGACGAGTCGGCGAACGCCTACTGGATGTAAAGGATTTTTCCCGTTTTTACATTACGTTCGACAATCGACTACGGAGCGCGCGATCGGGGCTAGATCTTCCAGAGATGTAAATTCTGCAGAAACGCGCATTCCGGCAGGCGCATTTATTCGTTCTGTATGGCCGGCTGCATTGCTAGCGGATGATTTTGCAGCACCAAAACGGGAATTTTGGCTCAATTCGGGATGCAAATGCTACCAAAAAACGGCACTAGCTGAAAAAAATTTGGATCGCTCAAAGAATGCCTAAAGTTCGGAAGAGCCATCGCTTCCAATGCGTTTTTCGGCGCTATTTCTTACTGCAGGGACCGCTGCGGCATCGGGGTTGCATTGATACGAGCGGGGCACGACAGCACGGACCACCCTTTTGTCAGGGAGGATGAAACCATGTTAATTCTTAGCCGCAAAGTTGGTGAACGAATTGTGATTGGCAACGACATCACCGTAATTGTCAGCCGCGTGGCAGGGGATCGGGTAACCTTGGGCCTGGAAGCACCGCCCGATGTGCACATTTTGCGAGGGGAACTGCGTCCGTTCGACGCGCAGGAAAGTAAAGCAAAACCGACTTCCGTGGTCGCGGGGCGACACAGCCAACGTGAAGATCGTTCGTTCCGGGAAAATCAGCGCCGTACTCCGCGCTAGGTAAGAGCAGTGAATCCGCACAATATAAGCCGTTCATTTACGAGCCGCGGGGGGAATGCTCGTGTATTGAATGGCGTGTGCCACGGTTGTTAGAGCCGGCCAGATCATAAGAATCCGCGAATGACATCAGTCCGGTCTTGTGGATGGCCGTGGCACGCGTCTAGGAATTCGACCGCAGGGTATGGGTAGATCATGTGCCGCCAATGGTGGTGCTAGCATTTTTTAGGCGGTCGTCGCCGGCCTGTTTGCTGGCATTCGCGATTGAGCAAGGCTGGCCTTCTAGCTATTCTTCTCGGCTCAAAGTCTTCCGCCGGACTGCGTGGCAGGTCTTTTCCAGAATTCGGCGGCCGGACTTTTCTCAACTCTTTCAGACTTAGT
>DASXPQ010000188.1:0-5453 GCA_036493575.1 Pirellulales bacterium | reverse complement strand
GCGCGAAATTGGCAATTAATCCTTGTTCTTCAAATTCCTTGCAGCACCACGCCCGGGCAAAAAAACCACGTTCATCGACAATTGGCTCTAGGTCGATCACATATACGCCGGCTATCGCGGTCGGAGTAAAAATCATAGTTTCGCTTATGACCCCACTCCTACGGGTTGACTTGTTGCATTTCCGATCCCACATCGGCGCAAATCACCATCCACTGTTCCGCTCTCCATCAGTTGTCGCAATACAGGCAGACGCATAAAGCGATTCTGCTTTAAGTCATTCACCGTTAGCGGCGACCTGCGAAATGCATCGATCAATTGTTCCGCGCCGCGCCGTACATTCCAGCGCGGCTTATACATCGGCACCTGCCGGGAAAACTCTCCGCAATCGACCCGATAGCAACGCAAATCCGGCCCGCCGTCCGCTGCATACTCTACAACACTTCCCGGAACCGTTTCTCTCACAATCTCCGCTAGTTCGCTCACCCGGTAATTCTCGTCCGTGCGCCCCACATTAAAGGCCTGATTGTGGACTGCCTCGCGCGGTGCAACCAGCACCGCCGCGAACGCCCGGCAAATGTCTTCCACATGGACCACCGGTCGCCATGGCGTGCCGTCGCTACGAATTTCTATCCGGCCGTAGAGGCAAGCGCTTGCTACAAAATCGTTGATCACCAAATCCAATCTTAATCTGGGCGAGGCCCCGTATGCCGTGGCATTGCGCAAAAAAATTGGACTGAACGATTTATCAGCCAACTCGGTCACAGCCCGTTCCGTATCTGCTTTCGAAGCACCGTAGGGCGTAATTGGCGCCAGCGCAGCGCCTTCGGTCAAAAATCCATCTCCTGCCGCACCATATAGGCTGCACGACGACGAAAACACAAACCGCCCGACACCCGCTGCTTTCGCCAATTGGGCCAGTCGCACCGATGCCCGGAAATTGATCTCTTCCGTCAACCCAGGATTCAAATTTCCGAGTGGATCGTTGGATAACGCGGCCAGATGACAAACCGAATCAAATCCCTTTAAATCAGAAACTTCCAAATCCCGCACATCAATCACGCGCTCCTCAAATTCCTGCGACGAAGACCCTAAGGAGCAATGCGCGAACAATCGGCTATCCATGCCGACGACGCGGTGCCCTTCCGCTAGCAACCACGGCACAAGCACGCTTCCGATATATCCATTCGATCCAGTAACTAGAACTCGCATTGTTTGCTCTCTAAATGCAAAAACTTCAAATCGTGCCGACAGGGGCGCGAGATTCTTGTTGTGGTGTTCGCACAAGTTCTTCAGAAATATCAACGGTCGGTTTACTTTGCGGCAGCTGTACATATCCGTCAGTGATGCCGACGTCCCGCACGGTATTAACAAAAATCCGTTTCCACTTACCGACTTGAAATACGTATCGCCACCACACGCCCAGGCAACGCAGGCGATCGATCCAGCCAATCGGCGCCGCCGGGACAAGCAGCAAGTAACCCAAAGTCGACCGCACTTGTCGCGGCATCGGCCAACGCAGGCCAGACCATTGTCGTTTTACCGAATCACGTTGTGCACTGCCGGACGGCAGCATCGTATATTGCTCCGCATGCCGTCGAACAAAGAACAAAATCTCGGGGATTTCCGCAAATTGTCCTCGTAACGCCATCTCCGCCAAAAAAACCTTTTCCGCCGCGCGATAGCCGCGCAATTTTCCCGTAGTGCGCATCACCGCGGTGCGTATCATGCCATAAGACTCCAGGCACCATACTGTGTTCAGCAACACCCCGTAAAACCGACGAGAAGCTGACGGTGAATCAAGCCCGCGACGGTCGTTGTCCGCGGCCACTTTAGCTAACGTTTCATGGACAATTTGAAACGGCCCATCCGAGCCGCGCGACGGCCGCCACGTCGCCGGATCATCTGGCGACAGTTCGCCGTACTCATCGATGATTGCAGGTCGTGCGTAACACAATACCGCCTCAGGATTGCGGTCCAACATTTCCACACTCCGGGCCAGCAATGTCGGACCGCAAATGTCGTCATGCGCATGCCATTGAAAAAACTCTCCACGCGCCAACTCAAATGTCTGCGTGAAATTACCGGCAATCCCGCAATTTTTCGGTTGACGATAATAGCGAATTCGTGGATCAAGCTCAGCATATTCCTGACAGATCTCCGCCGTTCGATCCGTCGAAGCATTGTCGGAAATAATCAGTTCAAAATCGGTATAAGTTTGCGCCAGCAATGAATCAATGGCCGCGGCAAGATATCTCTCGCCGTTATAGACAGGCAGACCAATGCTGACTTTTGGTTTATGGTTTGTCATATTTGTGCCACCCTATCCGTAGCGGAGTTCTTCCTGCGGCGGTTGGCCCAGACTCCGTGCAGCATTCCATAGTTTTGTCTTTTGCAAACCCAACAGGGTTAAGTACAGCGGATTGAGCAATAAATATCGTTTCCACAGTCGACCTGGTTCCTGCATCAACCGAAACACCCATTCTAATCCAACACGCTGCATCGCGACGGGCGCCTGCGGCAATGTTCCTGCATGAAAGGCGAAAGCGGCGCCCACCGCCAAGAGCGGCATGGATAGCAATCGTCGCATCTCAAACACAAACACTTCCTGCCGCGGACAACCCAAGCCAACCAGCGTAAGTCGAGCTCCGCTTGCCCGAATTTCCTCCGCCGCCTCATCGCGTTCCTGGGTAGTCAATCGTCGAAATGCAGACGCCCTCCGCCCCGCAATTCTCAACCCAAGATGCTGGTCGACTAACCGCCGTTCAAGGTTCTGCAAATTTGCTTCGGTGCTGCCGTATAAAAATATTGGCAATCCTTCGCTGGCAGCGCGGCGGCAAACCTGCTGCATCAACATGGGTCCGTACACCCGATCCGGCAGACTTTCGCCGTGCAATAATCTCAAGGCCCAGCGCACCGGCTGTCCGTCCGGCACAACTAGATCAAAACTGTTAAGGCGGTACCGATGTGTTTGGTCTAACACTCCCGTCATCACGCCATGGACGGCCAGCGCGGAAACCGCCAGTGGCTCACCCAGCCGAGCGGCCGACATCACGCGCTCCACCGCGGCCGAGTAATCCACCGCGCTAATTTGCACGCCCAACACGTTAAATTTTCCCCGGTCGATCATTGCGGTGCCGCCTCCATCCATCGCTCACAATTCAATTCATAAATTTCGCGAATGATTCGCGGCACGTCGTAAGTCAATTCCCAGCTGGGATAGTGCTTTTGGAATTTAGCCACATCACTAATCCACCAAATGTGATCGCCCGTGCGGTTCGATTCTGAATACGTGTAGTTCAGCGGCTCGTCAGCAAGTTCCTCGCATATTTGAATTGCTTCCAGCATCGAGCAATTACTGAATCGTCCGCCGCCGATGTTGTACACCTCTCCACACCGGGGCTCACGGAAAAAATGATCGAATGCTGCAATCAAGTCGGCACTGTGAATGTTGTCGCGCACCTGTTTGCCACGATACCCAAACACGGTATACGGCGACCCCGTGGCTGCACATTTCACAAGGTATGCCAAAAATCCGTGCAGCTGAGTCCCGCTGTGATTAGGGCCCGTCAAACATCCTCCGCGAAAACATGCCGTCTTCATGCCGAAATAACGTCCGTACTCTTGCACTAGCACGTCGGCGGCCACTTTCGAAGCACCAAACAAACTGTGCAACGTCTGATCGATCGACATCTCCTCTGGAATTCCGTGTACCCAGGCGTGATTGGCGTCTATTTCCCAACGCGTCTCCAGTTCCACTAGCGGCAACCGATTCGGAGCATCTCCATAAACTTTGTTCGTGGAGGTAAAAATAAACACAGCCTCCGGAGTAAACCGCCGCGTGGCTTCCAGCAGGCGGTGTGTGCCCATGGCATTCACGGTGAAATCGGTGCTTGGATCTCCGGCTGCCCAATCGTGCGATGGCTGGGCCGCGGTGTGAATCACCAGCGCAATTTGTGAGCCATAATGCCGAAATACGCTATCAATCGCTTCCGCATCCCGAATGTCCGCCGTGACGTGACAATATTTCTCTCCCAACTCTTGCTCCAGGGCTTGCCGTTGCCATCGCGTCGAAGCTGCGTCGCCGAAAAACTGTCGGCGCAAATCATTATCAATGCCTACAACGTCGAGCCCTTGCGCGGCGAAGTGTCGACTGGCCTCAGAGCCAATTAAGCCTGCAGATCCGGTGATAATTGCGACAGACATGGTAAACGAGTGAATGAAATCAGTGCTGCGTTGATTGTAAATGAAACGTCATCTGATCCCCCGCTAATCTTTCTTCCGGGACTGCCAATAAATTACCCACTTGCTCAGACAAGCGAACGTCTGCGGTGAGTCCGCCATGTTCATCAGACTGGAATAGTCGATAGCCACACTCTTCGAGCAATTTGCATGCGCCGTCCGGCTTCAACTGTAAACGCTTCGTGGCATCCACATTGACTTCGAACAGCACAATCGGCCGCCATCGCTGCAATACTTCCTTGCCCCCACGCAGCACCAATTCCTCCGCTCCTTCAACATCTAACTTGATAAAGTCCACGTGCGTCAGCACCTCCGTTTTCACCACCTCATCCAGCGAAACGACAGCCACTTCATCGAACAATGCTGTTTCATCCGTCCCCAACGAAAAAGAATTTTCTTGATCCCTGTGGTGGTACAGTCGCGCCACGCCGCAATGATCACATAGCGCCTGCTGAAACACGCTCACGTGCCGCCATTGATTCAAAGCCAGCGACTCTCGCAAGGCTGAAAAGCACGTCGCGCCAGGTTCGAATGCCAGCACTCGGCCCGTCGGACCCACCAGACTTGCCGCGGTGAACGTAAACACTCCAGTATTGGCTCCCCCATCAATAAAAACCATTCCAGGCTTCAAAAACCGCTCCAGCAGCAATAATTCCGGTTCATATCTATCGCGAAATACATATGGCGAAGTGCATCCACCGCCACGCCATTTCGGCGGCAAGTACAGCCGATAATTCCAACGGGCAAATCTCGGTCGAGCGGGTATTCCAAACAGGCAATGCACAGACCAGGCCCCCGCGCGCCATAACACGCGCACTGGTTGCTGCCGGTACACCGGATGGTGTCGCAGTTTACTGAATCGTTCCATTAAATTTTGTAATGCCATCGCACGCCAGTCAGCAGTTCGACGTCTTAGCTGTCGTGTAAAAAACATCTTCCATCCTCTGCCAATACAGTTCCGCCGTGAATTCGCGCAGAAACTTTGCCCGCCCCGCCTCTCCCATCGCTAGCCGCAAATCGGGATTGAGCTGCAATTGTTGGAGCCGGTCGGCCACCGCCGATGCCTTCTTTGCCTCGATCAAAAATCCGGTGACCCCATCGTCCACAATCTCTGGAATGCCGCGCCAGCGTGTGGCCACTACCGGCAATTGAAACGACATGGCCTCCACCAAAACCACGCCGAATGTCTCCGCCTCGTAAAACGTGGGCAAGCA
>DASXPQ010000187.1:0-5603 GCA_036493575.1 Pirellulales bacterium | reverse complement strand
CGACAGCAGAATTGTCGGTCTGCGATTCATCCTCATCGGAAGCCTGTGAGTGATCTTCGGCTTCGTCCTCGTCGTCTTCCTCAGATGCTGAGCTCTCGAGGCGCTTGCCGCGGATGACCACGGCTGGTTCAGTTGAAGATTCGTCGTCAGTGGCAATTATTTCGTCGTCCAAGTCAGTTTGTTTCCGTTTGGGGAGCGCCAGCGTCCGGCCCGACATTTGGCTGGCGGCAATCAGCAGCAGTTTGGAAGGGACGCGCAGCACTGCGGCGGTTGTACGGATGACTAAGTAATCGGTGCACAGAAGTAACCCACCCACCAGCAAGCTGGCGGTGAGGATGAATGCCCCGGTGATTGCGAAATTGATTTCGAGCAAAGCACGGCCGGCCGCGCCCAAATAGCCGCCGGGGCCGATGACCGGACCGGGTGAAATGGCGGGACCCACTAGCGCTAACATGGTCGACACGCCGACTAGCGCCATGACCCAGCCGCTGGCGCGCAGCGCAAAATCGTTCACGGGTCGTCGCGCGAGCAGCCAGATATCGGCCAGCAGCAGCGAACCGACGAAGAAATACGCGCCCCAGCCGAACAGGCGAAACAAGGTTTCGGCAACGTAGGCGCCGGAGCGTCCGCAAGCGTTCGCTATTTTGTGAATTGCCGCGGAAGGGGTGATCAATCGAGCGGAGGGAATGTGCGGTGGGGTGAAATTCATCGGTCCCGCCGGCGACCTTGCAGGGCTCGCCACGTCGCTGGGGTGATAGGTGACCAGCGCGACGCCCAAGAATAACACCAACCCCAGCAGGGCCAGCGCTAATACATCGATTTTATGACTACGACGTTCGGGCATAGGTGCTTTTAGGCCAATTGGCGGTGCCAGCCGTTACGTACGGTCTGGAGCGATGGCCAATTACGATCGCATCCTTGCTCGATAGTTCCTCTGTTGAGATTCAAAGGTTGTAAGTCCACATGGAAGTCTACACGCCGCGCGCTGTCATTGAGTCAAAAGCGGCGGAAGTTAGTCAGGTGTGAGCAGAAGTTTGTCGGCTTGTGCCGAAGAGGCAAAGTTTAGCGACCGGTAGACGGAAGAATTTTGACCGAGGGCGCGGGCTCAGCCAGCAATAAAATTTCGCACCGGTCCTAGGAGCCCATCGTGGCGGCGGTGAAGGATGGCCGCAAGGTTTCCGCAGGCATCAAGGGCGGCAAACTCGGCACGGGGTAGTTCGTGTTGGCCAACAGGGTGCTCGATAAATAGTCCGTGTGTAATGGCGTGCAACTGGATGTCGTTGAGTTGGACCACCGGTAAATGATCTACTGTTTTCCATGGCGAAATCAAATGTTCCGCCAGGTTTTCGCGGTTGAGCGTAGCAACATCAACGGCATCTTCCACGCGAAACTTGCCAATGGCGGTTCGTTCTAGTTGCGACATTACTGCACTGGTGCCGAGCGATTCGGCCAAATCGCGGCCCAGTGAGCGTACATAGGTGCCGCTGCTGCATTGCAGCTCGAGGGTTAGGCGAGGGTAGTCGAAGTCGATCACTTCCAGCCAGTGGACCGTCACCGGCCGTGGTTGCAATTCAACTGCGTGGCCTTGGCGAGCAAGTTTATAGGCTCTTTGGCCGGCGACTTTAAGAGCGGAGAATGCAGGGGGACGCTGTTGAATTTCGCCCACGAATTTGGCGGCGGCGGATTCCACTTCTGAGCGCGACGGCACGGGCGGATTGATTAGCTCCGTGACGAGACCTTCGACATCTTCGGTGGAGCTACTGCGGCCCAGGAGAAACTCGGCCCGATATCGTTTGGGCATTTGCTGGACGTAATCGATGAGCCGTGTAGCTTGGCCCACGCAGACAACCAGCACGCCAGTGGCCAGCGGATCCAAAGTGCCGGCATGGCCCGCCTTGGCCGGCCGCACCAGCCGCTGCACGCGATCGACCACCCAGCGCGAGGTACGGCCAGGAGGCTTGTTGATGTTTAGCAGACCGAAGTGGTTGGACACAAGAATATCGTAGTGAGTAATGATATTGTCAGCGTCGGCAGATCAAGTGCAGTTCAATTCACGATGTAAGCGCCTGTCGCCCAGTGCCGAAAGCACAAATCTGGTTACAATGAATGCTTGCGGAATCGTTCATTCTACGTCAGCAGTTCTACCATGCAATTCGACCGTCTAGGACCGTACAAAATTGGGCCGCGATTAGGGCGCGGCGGCATGGGGGCAGTGTTCGAAGGCGTGAATGAGGAAACTGGCGAGTCGTCAGCGATTAAAGTTCTTAATCCGCATTTGGCCGACGACCCAGGATTTTGTCAGCGCTTTGAACTGGAGATTGAGACACTCAAAAAATTGAAACATCCGAACATCGTGCGGATGTTTGGCTACGGACAGCAGGATGATTTCCTATTTTATGCCATGGAATTGGTTAAAGGGCATAGCGTGGAGGAAGAATTGCAGCAGGGGAGGCGGTTCACTTGGCGCGAGGTGGTGCAATACGCCGTGAAATTGTGCAAAGCATTGCGGCATGCGCACGATCATGGCGTGATTCATCGGGATATCAAACCGGCCAATTTGCTGCTGACGGAAGATGACGCCGACATCAAGCTGACCGATTTCGGCATTGCCCGGCTGTTCGGTAATAACAGGCTGACCATGGATGGAGCATTGGTGGGCACCGCCGAATACATGTCGCCGGAGCAAGCATCCGGCGAGCGCGTGACCCCGCAAAGCGATTTGTACAGCCTGGGGGGCGTGATGTTTGCCATGTTGGCGGGCCGAGCGCCGTTCCGCGCCATTTCGCTGGGTGAGATGTTGCACAAGCAGCGATTTGACACGCCGCCGCCGCTGTCGAAATTTGCTACCGATGTTCCTGCGGAACTGGAAGAACTGGTTGCCCGGCTGCTGTCCAAAGATCCGGCGGCACGAGCCCCCAATGCCTTAGTGCTGAGTCGACAATTAGCTGCCATGGAACATGGGCTTTCGATGGTTCGCCAGCACCCGGATGACGAAAAGGAGTCGGAAGACGAAGATGATGCATCCATCGCAATCAGTAAGAGTGTGGGAAATGTTGACCAGCCACTCAATCCGCATTCGCCGACTCGAATGGCAACCCCGCCGCTGCCCGCGGCGCCTTACAATCCGAACGATTCAACGATGGTAGCGCCGGCCGTATCGAACGCTGCGCGGATGAGCGAGGTTCCCGTTTCCGCTGGCGCAAAGACATCGGTTGGTGCCGGTTCGGACGTGAATTTGCCTGCGGGCAAACTGGTTCAGCAAGATGCTGCTTCAGGTGGCTTTACAGTCAGTGCTGTGCAGAATCGCTTCACAACGGTTGAGGAAGACCTGCGGCAACGCGAGAAGCAAGAACGTGAATTGGATCGTAGTACTTCGACGATTCAGATCGCGCTATTGGCTTTTAGTTTGGCCATCGTGGTGTGTCTGCTTTGGTATTTCACGCGGCCACCGTCGGCCGAGAAGCTGTTTGCCCGTATTCAGACGGCAGCCGGCGAAGGAGATAGCGGTTCACTGATGGGCGCCGAGGAGGACATACGCAGTTTCCTGAATCGTTTTCCAGAAAGCGAGCATGTTGCGGCCGTTAAGCGCTATCAAGATGAAATTGATATGCAGCGGTTGGAAAATCAGTTTCAATTGCGGGTTCGGCTCATGTCGCGAGACGATACATTAACTCCCGTGGAGCACGATTATTTGGAGGCCATGAACGAAGTTGGCATCAATCCGCAACGGACCATCGATAAACTGCAAGCGCTGGTCGAACTGTACGGATCTCAAGACAATTCTGACAAAAACACTGTCCAATGTGTCGAATTGGCCAGACGAGAGATGCAGGCGCTGCGGGTTCAAGCGGCCAAATTTATTCCTGAATATCAGGCAGTGATCTATGAGAATTTGCATCGAGCCGAACAACTGCGGCAAACTTCGCCGCAGCAGGCCCGGGCAATTTGGCAGAGCATTATTACGTTATACGGCGATAAGCCGTGGGCAGCGGCGTCGGTGGCGAAGGCTAGGGACGCGATGGCGAGATTTCCGACGGCTGAGACTGCAGACGAGCGAAAATGAATTGGCTATAAGAGAAACATGGCTGCTGATCATTCGTCACATTTGACCGGCTTTCCTAATACACGGTTGCGGCGCTTGCGCTACCATCCGTTGGTGCGTGAGTTGGTGCGCGAGACTCGGCTGGCGCCGCAGAATTTTGTGCTGCCGCTTTTTGTGCGGGCGGGGCAAAACGGGAAGCAGGAAATTGGTTCGATGCCGGGGCATTTTCAATGGTCGCCGGACCGACTGGGTGAAGAAATTCGCGCGATTGCCGATTTGGGGTTAGGTGGGGTGTTGCTGTTCGGCATTCCGGCGAAGAAAGATGCCGTTGGCAGCGACTCGTATAGCGATGCCGGAATCGTGCAGCAGGCTGTTCGCGCGGTTAAGAAGGCGGCGCCGAATTTATTGGTGATCACGGATGTTTGCTTGTGCGAATATACCGATCATGGACACTGCGGCGTGTTGAATGAAAAGACAGGCAGGAAAGACGTGGACAACGACGCCACGCTGGAACTGATTGCCAAACAGGCTGTCAGCCATGCCAAGGCAGGGGCTGACATAGTGGCGCCGAGTGGCATGATGGACGGCATGATCGGCGCCATTCGAAGCGCGTTGGACGGTGCGGGCTTTGTACATCTACCGGTGATGAGTTACGTGGCCAAATATGCCAGTGCGTTTTATGGACCGTTTCGTGATGCGGCGGAGAGTACGCCGCAGTCGGGTGATCGGCGCGGCTATCAAATGGATCCGTCGGCCGGGGCAGGGCAGGCGATCCGAGAAGTGGAGCTCGATTTAGCCGAAGGGGCAGATATTGTCATGGTGAAACCGGCCCTGGCTTATTTGGACATCATTCGTGACGTGCGCGAGCGATTTCCTGGTGTGCCGCTGGCGGCTTACAATGTTTCGGGCGAGTTCAGCATGGTGAAAGCGGCGGCAAAAAATGGCTGGATCGACGAGCGGGCTGTGGCAATGGAAATGTTGACCGCGATCCGCAGAGCCGGGGCGTCGATCATCATCACCTACTGGGCAAAAGAAGCGGCGGGCTGGGTGCGATAAATATTTATTTCGGATGTCTGATGACGCGCCGTTGAATGGAATTTGAATAGAGATTGGAAGCATGTCCTGCGATAAAAGCCACGCTGCCTTTGAACGTGCTAAGCGATTGATGCCTGGCGGCGTGAATAGTCCAGCGAGGGCATTTGGTGGCGTGGGTGGGGAGCCAATATTTTTTGCGCGCGGCGAAGGGGCGTATCTATTCGACCTCGATGGCAATCGGTACATCGACTACATCGGCTCGTGGGGACCGCTGATTTTAGGGCACGCGCCCCCGCAAGTTGTGGAGGCCGTGCGGTCTGCCGCGGAGCGGGGCACGAGCTTTGGTGCACCCACGGAAGCGGAGAGCGAACTTTGCCAGTTGATTATTGAAGCTGTGCCGAGCGTGGAGAAAGTGCGGCTGGTCAATTCAGGCACCGAGGCCACGATGAGCGCCATTCGACTGGCCCGCGGGTTCACTGGGCGCGACGTTATTGTGAAGTTTGCAGGTAATTATCATGGGCATGTT
>DASXPQ010000186.1:0-1947 GCA_036493575.1 Pirellulales bacterium | reverse complement strand
GGCTCGCGAATTAAATTCGATGCCGAGGCGCTGGGCCAGCGGACGCGCAATCAACTCCGCTTGGTTGTAGCCGCGCTCCCGGCGCCGGTCCACGTGCAGTGGGACAGGCACGACAACATCGACGCGCCACTCTCCCGCTGCGCGTGCCACTATCTCGGCCAAGCGCTCCGCGAACCAATCACCCAATCGCGTCAGTTCTTGATATTTGAGCAGGAGAATGGCTTCGCTAAGCCCCTCGTCGTAAAACGCGAAGCTGCGCGCTCGATCGAAAGCATAGAAACCAACGCGACACAGCCGGCAAAGCGGCTGCTCCACCCGCCCCTCGCCCGCTGCCGTGAACGGGCGGCCGCAACCGGAGCACATCGGCTCGTCAATTTTCTTAAATCCCTCCAGGCATTTTTCACAGATCGGGATGCGGCTAGCGTTTATCAGCAGCTCACCGCAAATGCGGCATGGACTGGCGAATACCACCGATGCAAGCGCGCCTAAGGCGTCTTTCAGGATCACGGGATTGCTTCATAACCGCGAAATCTGGCGGGAACTTACCCCAGATCCAAAGCAGAGGGAAAGAGACGATCGTCTCTATGGAAACGGCCAAAATTCTAGCGCCCACCAGCCGGGCAACAGCCGTGAAAGACGCCTAAAGCTGCCCGTTTTCCTTCTTTTCCTGGCAGATAATGCAGTAGCGGGTCCAAGGCACGGCTTCCAAACGTTTCTGCTGTAGTTCCTGATGGCAGGAAACGCAATCGCCGAACGCATCATCCCGTATACGTGCCAGCGCGTCGTCCACCAGCTGCAGCAGGGATCGCTCGTTGTGTGTTTGGCCGAACAGAAACTCTTTGGTATAGGAGTTGGCGGCCTTGTCCGCGAGATCAACGGTCGGATCTTCGTCGGCCTCGCGTCCTTCTTGCTGCGTGCGCGCGATCGTGCGCAGCAGTTCATCGCGGCGCACTGCTAATTTCTTCTTGTAATAATCGAGTCTCTTTTTTTCCATGGTTTGCATCCCACTGCGGGCCAAATGGCTCACCCAAATCGGGCGATTGTAAACTTCCGCACTGGCCTTGTCAAACAAGCATCGTCTCAAATTCTTAAATCCTACCTGCCTGCCTGACCCTTTATGCGGATACAAATAGATGCTTCACACAACCAAAAGGATTCCAGTCGGTTCTTGGGGAGATGGATCGTCAGGGGGCTGCTTGCCTTGGGAAGATGCAATGAACACCTATTGCCGCTAGGACCAGGACCGCAGCCACCAAAACGCTTCCCTCCGGCCCCACCGTTCCCCCGGTCAGCCACGCAGGCCCGTGAAACGATGCATTCATCAGATGCCCCTTCAACACCACGCCGCTATCCGGCACCCCGTAAAAATATGACTCGCCCCAATCCCAGGCGCCATGCATGCCGATGGCAAACCATAAATTTCCAGTCCGCCAAAGCGTGAACGCTGCCAGCAGGCCAAACGCTCCGGCCATCGCCGCTCCGAATTTTGCTTCGCCCTTGTTCCCCAAATGCAAAGCGCCGAACGCCACGGCCAGCAAGACCGCCGCCGGCCAAAATCCGATTCCCGATGCAAGTGTCGCCTGCATGTACCCGCGAAAGGAGAATTCCTCGAAGAAGGCAACGAGGGTGAAGCCGGCCAAGTAGAGCAGACCGAAGAGCACCGCGTCTCCTCCGGTCAGCGCTCGTCCTTGGAATGAAAATGCATGGCTCGCGGCCATCAATCCGATCAAGAGGCTCAGCATCGCGAATCCGTACGGCGCGCCCTGCCAGAATCTCTTGCCGAACGCCGCGCGTGACGGCAGTCCATAGTCTGCCCACGACCGATTTTCAATTTTCGTCATTACGCCCACAGTGACCACCAGCGCCAGGGCCATCATGCCCTCGCTGAAAAATAAGCCCAGTGGGCTCCCACCGAATGCCCAGCCACGCGCGCGCGGCACAAGCGCT
>DASXPQ010000185.1:0-4360 GCA_036493575.1 Pirellulales bacterium | reverse complement strand
TGCGGGCCGTCGATATCTCGTGCTACTCGCTCATCGCCGTATCCAATGCGCTCCGAGAGTTATTCGACCCCGACGCTTCGGTCGTCACCGTCTCAATTTCCACAACGCGCATGGCTGCCGAAAACTACGGTTTTATGGCACCAGTGAAAGCGGCGCTCGATTCGTCCTTGGCATTTCTCGCTAAGTCATTCAGCGATTTTTCCAAAATCCGCTTCAACGCCGTGGCCTCAGGCCTGCTAAAAACATCTGCCTCCGCCGGCATTCCCGGCTATGTTGATGCCTATCTCTATGCTGAGCAAGTTACTCTGCGAAAGCAGGCCGTGCAGACCGAAGAGGTGGCGAACACCGCAGCATTTTTACTCAGCCCCCGCTCCAGCGGCATCAACGCCCAGCAAATCATCATCGACGCCGGCATGAGCGTCAATTATTTCGATCACAATCTAATCCGCCGCGCTCTCCGCGAATGAGCCGGCCCAAAATGTAGCGGCGGCTGTCCCCAGCCGCTCTTGTTGTAACGCGCATTCGATACCGCTTGGCAATTCTCTATGCCAAATCGCGGTCTTCAAACAAGAGCAGCGCCAGCAGCATCGCAACCGCGCTGTACAAACAGCAGTACAACAGCGCCCAAGCCAAATAAATCAGCGGTACTTCCTGCCCAGCGGCAATCGCCGAATGCAAGTTGAAATTCTCCAGCACGGGCAGCACAGTCGCCAACAGTTGTCCCACAAAGTGGACAATGCCATACGGATCGTTCACCTTGGCTTGCACCAGCAGCGGCGCCAAATTCCCCAGGGCATACACCGACAGCGAAATCAGTAAGTTCGGCACCATCGACAACCGCGTGGAAATCGCCACGCTGATCGACGTAATCACCGTTGTCTCAAAAAACGCCAGTACCAGCCCCGGCACGATGCCAATCATTTCCACATAACAGTCCGGCCACAAAGCTTCCGGCGCCGCCGATTCCCGCACGTCGTAAACGACCTTGCCCGAAACCACCACCAGCAAAATCGCCCCCAGAAACAAATACAACAGAGAAACCGCTTGCACCACGCCGATAAACTTCCCGATGATAAACTGAATTCGCCCAATCGGTTTGGAAAGTACCGTCAGCGCCGTGCGCCCTTCAATTTCCTCTGAAATCGAAACACTCGCGGTCCACGCCGCCACCACAATCGACAAAAACATGATCAAATCCAGCGCGCACATCTTCAACATCTTCACGTCTTCGCCGAACGTGTTATACGGAATAAACACGAACGTCATCAGCGCGAATGCCCCCAGCCCCAGCACCACCAGGAACAGCGGTTCGTTAATAGCTTCTTTCGCCGTCGCCGAAGCCACCGCCATCACTTTGGGCATCGCCATACGCAGCGCTAAATAGAACAGCACCACGCCGACAATCGCCGCTGCTGTGTACGGCACCACTGCCACTTGCGGATATTCCTCTCGCGTCACTCCCGACACCACCAGATGCGCCACTTGTCCGGCCGGACTCAGTACATACAGCGTGGCCCGTCGCCCTGCAAATGGATTGATCGCCTGCCGCTTATCCCCTTCCGCATTTTCTGGCCAGTTCCAAGCTTCGTTGCGATTCAGCGTAATCTTCTTCGGAATGGCGCCCACGTAATAAGAACTTGGATCGCGCGGATAAAACTCCAAATCTTGATCCGACTCAACTTTGACGGAGCGTAGCTCCTGCGGCCGGTAATCAAGCGTGAATTCTTGCGGCTTATCGTTCGCCGGAGGAGTTGTCGCATTTGCCTCAATCGGCGCTGTTCCCGGCACGGTAAACTCAGTACGAAAACTGTTCGATTTCGGTAGCCGCGCCAGCGATCGCGTAATATCTTCCCACGGCAAATATCCAACGCCCCCCAGCGACAACAACACCGACAAAACCGCAAACGCGGCAAAACCACTCACCAGGCTCAGTAGCGGCAGTACAAAACTTTCCCGCAACGTCCCTGCCGCAACTTCCGCAATCGTCGGTGCAATAATTTTAGCCAGCCCATACAACACGGCCAGCACGACCAATCCGCCAAAACACCCTGCACCAATCAGCCACACCGGTGTCAGCCAGGCGGTCGGATTGGAAGCCAAAATCAATGGGACAGACATAGCGTTTGTAGCCTGCACAACTTTGTTTTGTGAATTGGTTAGTAAATGCCCAAATGCAATTCAGCCATGCAGAAGCCGTTTGCTGCGGCGGCGTCAGTGTTCAATAGAAAAGCCCGTGAACTCACCATTGGCCGACGATCGATGCATCTCGACATTTCGAATATAACCGCTCATCCGCTCAGCAACCGCCGCCAAAAAACGCTCGATTTCGTCCTTCTGTCCTTCCACCACCATCCGTACCCGGCCGTCGTCCAAGTTTTGCACACTACCCGTTACCTCATAGCCACCAGCCGTCGCTCGGGCAGCGTATCGAAAGCCTACGCCTTGAACTCGCCCCGAATAGTGAACCGTGCGACGCTCGTTTGCTGCATCGGTCGTCATGGCACTTTTGCCGTCTGATCCCCATGTTCATCCGTACGCAACTAGTATACTTACCGCCCAACCGTGCCTTCCAGGGGATGCCGACGACGACATGTCATCGCGTTGCTGTACGATGCGGCCAGACAAATGGTTCGCCCCATCCGAACTGTTTTGGGATGAGCAAACCCGATCGGTTTCAGCCCGCCACAAAACACTAAGCCGCCGGCGCAATTTCCGCGAGCGGCCCCACTACAAACGTCGTCGGCTGGGTCAGCGGATATTTCTGCTGCACGGCAGCAACGTCCTTCAGCGTAATCGCCTCAATGGCATCCAAATCATTCCGCACGCTGCGGTACTCCCGCCGCTGCACCCAATTGGCTCCCACCGTGAACAGCCTACCCCGCGGCCGCTCGCTGGACAGTACCACTCGGGAATTGATTTTGTTCTTCGCCTGATCCAACTCCGCCTGCGTAATTCCCAAGGCTAGCGCACCCTGATATACGCCGGCAATTCGCTTCAAATTTTCCGCGGCGTATTCCGGGTCGCAACTCATGTACGTCAAAAACATGCCGGCGTTCAAATATTCGTGATGGTGCATACTGCAATTTTCCGCCAACCCGGGATCGACCAACTCCCAATACAACCTGCTCCCCGAATCATCCCCCAAAACCGTCGCCAAAATTTTCGCGGCATAGCGATCCGCATCGATGGCGGTCGGTCCAGAGTTCATCATAATCACATATTCCTGCGCGGCGGTGTCTTTGCACACCACGTGGAATCCAGCTTGCGGCGAAGCCGGCGGCAACGGGCGCGCCGATTCAACCGCCGCCCAACTCCCACAACACTGTTCCGCCGTCTCACATAGGTGCGAAAAATCGATCCGGCCCGATCCCACCAGCGCAATGTTGCGCGGATTGTATCGCCGCTCAAAATATTGCCGCATCTGCTCCGCACCCAGAGCCCCAACGCTGGCCGCCGTCCCCAATACACTCCGCGACAGCGGATGATTTCCAAAAAACGCCGCCCGACATTTTTCGTCCACGCCAAATGGCGGCTGGTCGTCGTACATCTTGATCTCTTCCAAGATCACTTTCTTTTCCATGTTGAAATCGTCTTCGCGCAGCGACGGCCGCATCAAATCAGCCAACAGCAACACCGTGCTTGGCAAATACTCCGGCAACACCGCCGCATAATAAACCGTGTTTTCCTCGTTCGTGAAGGCGTTATAGTGCGCGCCCATTTCGTCAAACTCGCGGTTCACATCTTCCGCACTCCGGCTTGGTGTCCCCTTAAATACCATGTGCTCCAAGAAATGGCTCACGCCCGATACCTCGTCCGTCTCATCCCGCGCTCCGGTATTCACGAAGAACCCCAGCGCCGTAGAAAACGCACTATCATCGCATTCCGCGACAATTTCCAACCCATTTTTCAAAGTAGCCGTTTTGAATTCCATCTTAATTTCGTCGTATTCTAATGCTTTCGCTTCTTCTCAACACCTCTCGTATCACGCCGCTGCCGGCACCTGTAGCGGCGCCGGCCCCAGGGTAACAACCGTAAAATCCTTCGGCGGATTTTCCTCTAAATACTCGTTGATGGCCGACACGGTTAAATCGTCCACCAGTTTTCCCAACTCCGCCAGCGTCCGTGCATGTCCCAAATGATACCAATCCCGCGCGATCGCTCCGCTCCGAGCCGAACTCGATTCCCCCTGCATAATCAACCCGCTCTTAACGCGCGCTTTTAACCGCGATAGTTCTTCCGGCAAAATTCCCTTGCCAATTCGCTTCAGCTCGCCCAACGTCACATCCAGTGTTTCCTGCGCTCGCTCCGCACTGGTGCCGGCATAGCACAACACACATGCCCGGTCGCGCTGCGTGTGATG
>DASXPQ010000184.1:0-4062 GCA_036493575.1 Pirellulales bacterium | reverse complement strand
TTCTTCGACATCGCTGATTTGAGTTTGGCACCAACCAATTTTTTTGCCGTAGGCATAGACTGCTTCCCACCAGTGCCGGGGATCGCCCTTGGCGGAAATGGCTGCGGGGTCGATCTGTGTGGGCGTCGGCAATGTGCCGGAAGACGTTGGCGACGACGGCAACGGTGAAGATACCGAGCTGGCCGGTTCCGCAGAGTTTTGCACTGTGGCTGTGGTTTGCGGACTATCTGCGCTGATCGACAAGCGTGGCGGCTGTCGATCGCTGCAGGCGGACAAGAAGATTGTCAAAAACCATGTTGTGCGAATGCAACTTCTACGGGGACATCGCATGTTGTTCAAATTCAACGTGTGGTGGAGGGGCGATACGTACCGGGTGATTGTCGTTTTAGACGGCCGTACCAATACCCGAATTGGACACGAGCGACAACCTTGATTTTGAATGCATTCTGGGTTGAAAACAGCGAAAATACGGCGGGATGGACCGCAAATCTTTCGTCGTCGGCACATCTTCACGTGGCGCAACAAGTTTTGGTGAGTTAACGCATGTTGCTTGAACGCGACGCTGTTGTGTCGGTGCTAAACTAACAAGGGCAGCGCACGTAGCGTGCGTTTTCAAGCCAGGGCAGATTTTTCCGGTCTTATCGACGCGCAATTAGGCAATCGCAGAACTTGTCATGCTGCGGCCTCCCGCATGGCAAGTCGTAATCTAAGTTTGGTTAGTAGTGCGTTAGCCGCGGCGGACATCCTACAGACCGACACCGTTGCGGCAAGATCATAGGAACAGCGAAGAAAGAAATCGCCGATGGGTTTTTTGAAGCGCGTTTTTCGAAATGTGTTTCGCGACGGCGCGATATCGCATGTGGGCAGCAGCTTCGAGCGGCTTAGCGAAGAGCAGCTTGAGGAGCACCTGAAAGTTTGCCGCTATGGCAACTTTGAGCTGACCGATGCGGTGCGGCCGTCGTTCGACCTGCAGGTTGTTCCCAGCCAGGGATATCGCCACGATTGCTTCGCGGATGAGGAAACGAAAGTCCGCGTGCCGGTGCTTATGGCTGCGGCCACCAAGGAAGAGCTGTTCGAGACGTTTATGGAGTTGCTCGATCCGCTGGGGAACGTTGTCGACGTGGTATTAGAGACGAGCCACAATCCGGATTCTAAAGGGCATGTCGATCTATATCGTGAGCATATCGACTTGCCGGTGCTGAAAAGCACGCTGTACGATTACGAGGATTTGCTGCTGAACGACGGCTGCACCGGGATTGCGGTGCTGAATCCGCACGTGCCGCTGGAAGTTCAATTCGACGAACACAAGCTGTTGATTGCCTATGGGCAGGATTTACAGTCGTTTGAAGATGTGCTGCGTGACCGCAGAGTGCATTGCAACGATAAAATGAAGTTCATTACCGAAGCGGAGCACGTGCATTCTTCGAGCGAGCAGTTTCAACAGCAGTTCGAGGAGCTGAAAACTCGACTGGGAATGGATTCGATGTTTGACTGAGCGGTAGACGGCTTAGTCAATTTCATAAGCCTGGCCATCTAGTTCCAGCGTGAGCGGTTCGTCTGTCGACAGGTATTTGGCGGTTTCGTGGCCGTACCTATCGATTAGCTCAAAGTACTCTGCGCTGAATCGCTGGACTTTGACGATTTTCTTTTCCTGATCCGGCGTAACGGCCGAATCGACCCAGCGCTGATCGCGGCGGAAGAATGCTTTACGGCCGACCTGGCGGACGTTTTGCGCGGCTTTGGTGTCTTCGTCCTTGCTGGCGGCGACGGCGCCGTAGAACTCTTTGGCTCTGATCGCTGGACTGGCCGCAGCGGCACCTGGCACACTGGATGAATCGATGGGGCCGCCGGCAAGTCCGCTGATTCCCATTGGCGAAGCAGCCATGGGCTGATTCACTTGCTGCAAGGCATGTTTGTTGGCGCGCTGCGCGACACCTTGCTGGCCGTCGGCGAAACGATCGAACTCGACCAAACGTTCGCTCACGGTTTTTGTGTCGGCGGCTAAATCGCGACGGCCGGTTTCGTCGGCCATGAACGAGGTGTATGGCGTCATGATGCCGTGCTTGAGCGAGAGGGACACCAGTTCCTTCACCAATTCGTCGTTTTGACCTTTAAGATCGATCTGATCGAGAATTTCGCCGATGCGTCGAACGGCCCAAAGTTTTTCGATGAAGGCCTGTGATTGGTCGGAGCTATGTTCGACGAGGTTGGCCGGGAAGGTGAATTGTTGTTCGGCGTCGGGGCTATCGCCATGACCGAGGCGACCGGTGATGGTGATTTTGGCGGCGCCTGGTTTTTTGTAACGTCCGACGACGACGAGTTGTTGGCCGGCGAACAGATCGACGATGTCTTTGGGGTAGATGCGATTGACCGTTGCACCGTTTTCAGGTTGGATGCCGTCGACATCGACTGCGAGTTTCACGCCTGTCATTACTGGG
The DNA here is from genome assembly GCA_036493575.1 of Pirellulales bacterium. Taxonomy (GTDB): domain Bacteria; phylum Planctomycetota; class Planctomycetia; order Pirellulales; family JADZDJ01; genus DATJYL01. The sequence goes on along the minus strand of DASXPQ010000184.1, from coordinate 1,624 downwards.
GAACTGATGCGGCCGTAGAGGGCTGCCACGGCGCGTTCAATGTTCTCGTTGGGGCGGACATATTCGGTGAGGCCGAAGTTTTCACCAGCCAGTTTATCAAGAAGGCGGCTGTTGACGTCGTAGCCGACACCAAAGTCGAAGATGCGAGCATGCACGTTGTTGTGCGATTTTGCATTGGCGACGATTTTGCCTTCGTTGGTTTCGCCGGCGGTGGGAATGCCGTCGGTAAGAAAGATCACGAAGTTGGTGCTGTTGGCGTCATGCAGTTGTGCCAAAGCGGTGGTCAGGGCGCCGTCGATATTCGTGCTGCCGCCGGAATAAATGCCTTCGACAAAGCCGACGGCGGCTTTGCGGGTTGCATCGTCAATTTTTTGCAATTCCGGACGCCAGGTGTCCACGTTGTCATCGTAGGCAATGAGATTGAATAGGTCGCCTTCGTGCAAATGGTTGATGGTGAACTTGGCGGCGGCTTTGGCTTGCTCGATTTTTTCGCCGCTCATACTGCCGGAGTGATCAATGACCAGTAGGACGGTCTTTTTGGCGGAATCTTCACCGGCGGCTTTGATTTCGGGACTGGTCAGCAGGAGGAAGTAGCCGTCTTCGTTCGAATCGGGGCGATAGCTGATAACACGCGAACTGACGAGACCTTTGCCGACATCGTAGAACAAGCGGAAGTCATCCGTGGGAATGGTGTTCTTTGCGGTGTAGCTGATGGTGGCGTGTTTATCGTCGGGACGTTTGATTTCGACATCGTGGCTGGGGCTGTAGACGTTTTTAATTTCGGTATCGCTGTGGATGTCGGCGTGAAATTTGAGTTCTTCGATTGGCTGCGAGGTGTATTTGGCCGTGGAAAGCGGAAAGATGAAATCGGTCAGGCCATCCCATTGGCGGCAGAGTTGCGAATAGCGCAACGTGACTTTGCGCTCCGCGCCGGGAGGCACGGGGAAGACGCTGGTTTTAAACAGACCGGTGCCCATCCATTCCAGCAAAGCGGGGTCCTGATTTTTGCGGACGATTTCTTCATACAGTTTGCGGGCTTCTTTGGCATCAAGCAGTTTGGCCGGATGTTCCTGACCGTCGATTAACAGCGTGAGTTGATCGACCGCGCCGTCGTATGGCAATGGAAACACAAAGGAGACTTCCATCGGCCGGTTGCCAGTGTTCACAAACGATTGGCTGGTTTGAACGCGGGCTACCTGGCCGTCGAGGCTGACGTTCACTTCGAGGTGTTTGATTTTGTAGGTGGATTGGTCGGGCCGAGGGCGGAGGATGTGATTTGTATAAGGATAGAGGTCGAATGGAGGCCGCGGCAGGATGATGGGCCGGTCGGCGTTCACATTGATAAGCACGCCTTGGGCGCTGGCAACAGAGGCCAGGAAAAGTACGGCGGCAAATGCCCGCAGCAGAATGCTGAGGCGGTGACTTGGCGTGTGGTTCATATACTGTTCCTGTGGATTATGTAGCCTGGGCCGATTTGGGGCGGTGCGCGAAACACATTCGTGCCAAAGGAGCTTTAGGGTCCTGGTCTATGGATTCAGACGCTGGGGCGTTTGAAAAAGTTCCACAGCTAGCACTGAATAGGGTCGCAGAAAGCTGGGACAAGAAGGAAAACCAGCAAACTAGC
>DASXPQ010000183.1:0-2462 GCA_036493575.1 Pirellulales bacterium | reverse complement strand
GGGAACACGAGCGCTGGGGTCGTGATAGGTCGATCGGCAGCAACGATGCTTTAATGGAAGCGGTTAGGTATTCCGCCCGCCGATCGGCAACAAACACCAAAAACGCACGACCCCTCGGGGCCGACGACACCGGAAACCTTTTACCGAGTTTCCAAATGCATTTCCACGCGCACCACTCCGCACCCCTTCCCCCTACTGCCTCTTGCTCGCCGCCGCTTCCTTCTCCGCCAGCAATTGCGACACGAGCTGTTCCATCTGCCGTTCGAAACCGGGCTGATAGCCGACCCACAGCGCGCGGATCACGCCCCCGCGATCCAACAGCACGGTCGTCGGGTAGCCAAAACCCATCATGTCGGTCTGGCTGGCCAGAACCTGGCGGTTGGCGCCGTCGGGGTCGACATAGGTAGGAAATGCTGCGCCGCGGGATTTGAAGAAGTCTTCCGTTTGCTGCTTTATTTCTGGAACATTCTCCTGGCTCTTGCCGGCGCTGGATACAGAGACGAAGGCGAAATCGGGATTGCCGCGATTTTTATCCCACAGCTCAACCAGGTGCGGAAATTCCTGGACGCAGAAACCGCACCACGGGCCCCAGTAGTTAATCAGCGTAACTTTGCCGCGCAGACTTTCGAGCGAGACGCCTTCGGTCGTGCCTGTGAGCGGCTGCAGTTCCAAGGCCATGAGCGGTTGCCCGACGCCAGCTTGGTGGAGGGCCTCCTCCAGTTGCAAATGCGGCCGGTAATATTTCAGCCAACCGACAACAAGCACGGCTCCGACGGCAATGACAGCCAAAGTTCCCCAAGGGGAGCGAGCAGGCGGCGGGGAATCGTTCACATCGGTCATGGCGGAGGCTTTCGTTGGTGAATTCGACGGTTTGGTTCACAGACCCGACGGCTGTAGTAATGATACAATCGCCAGGTCGCTAGAATAGGCGAAAGAGTTTGCGGGAGCCCATTTCAGGCCATCACTTATTGGTATTTGTCGACACAGCCGGACAGTTTGCGCCATGCACTTTGAAGTCGAACAGAAATTTCCGCTGGACGATGTTGCCCAAGTGGAGCGGCGGCTAAAGGAATTGGGAGCCCGGCCGGCGGAGAGCGTCGGACAAGTCGATTTGTATTTCAATCATCCGGCGCGCGATTTTGCGCAAACTGATGAAGCGCTGCGGCTGCGGAGCGTGGGCGAGAAGAATTTCATTACCTACAAGGGGCCGAAGCTGGATGCGGCGACCAAAACTCGGCGTGAGCTTGAATTGCCGCTACCGTCCGGAGGCGGTGCGGCGACCGAACATGCCGGGCTGTTGGAAGCACTGGGATTTAAGCCAGTGGCGACGGTTCGCAAAAGGCGCGCGCTGTATTACATCGATTGGCAGGGCAAAACCATTGAGGCGGCATTGGATGATGTGGCTGAAGTGGGACAGTTTTTGGAGTTGGAATTGTCGGCAAGCGAACCGGAAGTCGAGGCCGCTAAATCTTCCATTGCGTCATTGGCTGCTCGGTTAGGGCTAACCACCAGCGAACGCCGCAGCTACTTGGAATTGCTGTTGGCAGCTCAGCGCCATTGAATGGTAGCGTTACCGCAATTGTTCGGTAATTCTGCCCTCGGAAGTGCCCAGCCATTGCAAGTTCAGGGGCAGCCGGCAGATAATGATAGGCGGGCCTGGGGCGCACTTTTCCACGACGGATTTCCCGTCATTTCGGATTTTGGCGACGGTGCAGTATGCGCGGAGGCTGGCATCATCAACGTCCGCTGCGATTGAGTTTTGAGCAGCTGGAACTGCGCGCCATGCTGTCGGTCAGCACGATGGCGCCGTTGGCGCCGATTCATCATTCACGCCATGCAAATGTACCCGCCGTTGTGAACTCTGCAAAACCTGCGGCGGCGAAGGTTTTGCATGCCGCCGTGGCAGCATCGGCAGCCGTACCGACACCGCAGGCTGGCGATTTGAATTTCGACGGAAAAATCAACGCGGCTGACATTGGACCGTTGCTACAGGCGCTGGCCGACCCAGCGGGCTATGAACAAACGTTTCATGTTGGCGATGCGGAGCGTGCGATTGCCGCGGACGTGAATCAAGATGGGACGGTTAATAACGCCGATTTGATATCGCTATTCCATTTGATTCTTAGTCAACCTCCGCCACCGCCACGACCGCCGCCCCCGATCGTGCCGCCCATTATTCCGACGGGCTTGGATTCGAACACGGCGCCGCTTGTACTGCCGGTAAATACGACTGTCATTGCCGGACCGTCGGCAGTATCGAGTGTGATTGTCAGCGCTGCGGCTGGAGCATCTATACCGGCACAATCGACCGAGGCACTATTGGCCGGTGGCGGCGGTGATGCTCAATCGGCAACTCCAACGGTTGCCAATATCGGCCCTCCCCTGCCCACCCATGCCAGAACGACTGATATTGCGCTGGCTGCTTTTGCTTCGGATGCTGGCGGCGGGGGCGATCAGGCTAT
>DASXPQ010000182.1:0-2902 GCA_036493575.1 Pirellulales bacterium | reverse complement strand
TCCGTCGCGGAAGGAGAGTATCTGCGCAATATCCAGGAGGCGCGGCAGTTTCCGGACGGCACGGCGCGCTGGGTGGAAGTGTGCTACTGCCCAACGCCGCTTCTGGAAGAGCGACCATACTGGGAAAAGTATTTCAACCTGGTGAAAGTGCAGGACGCCCATCTGCGCAAAAATTGCCGAGACGAAAACGGCAGCGAGCCTTGGGCTTGCGAAAACTGTGACTGCACACAGCGGCTGGAGGAACGGCTGGGCCGAAGCGGGCGGCCGTTTTTGGCGGAAATCAAGAACCCGCAATAGTTTCGTGGTTTAAAACCGAGCGACAGCAATTTCTAGGCCGCGATTGACACCCAAACTGAATCGGGTATCTTGATGGATTCCAATTAACCGCATTTTTAAGTTGCACGTTTGAATCGAAGCTATGCCGACGATTAGTCAACTCGTGAAAAACCGCCGCCGGGCGAAGCGGAAGTTCAGCAAATCGCCCGTGCTCGATAAGTGTCCGCAAAAGCGCGGCGTGTGTCTTATCGTTAAGACGATGACGCCCAAAAAGCCGAACTCGGCTTTGCGGAAGATCGCGCGGGTGCGCTTGAGCAACGGCAAAGAAGTGACGGTATACATTCCAGGCGAAGGACACACGCTGCAGGAGCATTCGATTGTGCTGATTCGCGGCGGTCGTGTGCGTGACCTGCCGGGCGTGCGATATCACATCATCCGCGGCACGTTGGATTGCCTGGGCGTGGAAGGCCGCAAGGGAAGCCGCAGTTTGTACGGAGCGAAGAAGGGTTAATCGAATATGGGACGCATTACTGCCAGCGGTACGACATTGAAGCCCGATCCTCGCTTTGGCGATGTGATGGCCAGCAAGTTCATCAATTGCCTGATGCACGATGGCAAGAAAAGCACGGCGCAGGGAGTTTTCTATCGGGCACTGGACATCGTCCAAGAGAAAATACCCGACAAGAGTCCCATCGAAGTGTTCAAGCAGGCTTTGGAAAATGTGAAGCCAGCGATCGAAGTGCGATCGAAGCGTGTCGGCGGCGCCGCGTATCAGGTTCCAATGCAAGTGAGCCGCAAGCGGCAGGAATCGCTGGGTATTCGCTGGATTCTGGAATCTGTCCGCGAGAAGAAGGGCCGGGCCACGCACGAGAAGCTGGCCGATGAGCTATTGGCCGCTTTCAATCGCGAAGGGGCCGCGATGACGAAGCGTGAAAACGTGCATCGCATGGCCGACGCTAATAAGGCTTTCGCCCACTTCGCTTGGTAAGTGCCGAAACATACAATGGCCGCTTTCCGCCGGTTGGCGAGGCGGCCTTTTTCGTGCGCGGTTGGCGCACTGCCACCAAGAACGGCGAACGTGGTTGATTTCCATGAAGCGAGATCTCGAAAAACTCCGCAATATTGGCATTATTGCCCACATCGATGCCGGCAAGACGACTGTCACCGAGCGGATGTTGTTTCTTTCGGGCGCGAAGCATCGGGTGGGGGAAGTCGATAAAGGCACGACGGAAACCGATTCTGATCCGGAAGAGCAGGAGCGTGGGATCACCATTTACGCGGCTTGCGTCACGTTTCCGTGGAAAGACGTGACGATTAACTTGCTCGACACGCCGGGGCACGTGGATTTCACGGCCGAGGTGGAGCGCTGCCTGAGAGTACTGGATGGGGCGGTGGTGGTATTTAGCGCGCGAGAAGGGGTGGAAGCGCAAAGTGAAACGGTGTGGCGACAGGCAGATAAATACAAAGTGCCGCGAGTGGCGTTCATCAACAAATTGGACCGTGAAGGGGCGGATTTTGAAGCCGTGTATGGGGAAATTTCCAAACGGCTGGCCGCGAATCCGGTGGCCATTCAAATTCCCATCGGGCAGGGGCCGCCGCATGTGAAAGAACCGTTCCGCGGGATCATCGATTTGATAGAGATGAAAATGCTCACGTTCGGTCCCGATCGCCAAAGCCGTGAAGTCAAGGCGGAGGAGATTCCCGATGATCAGCGCGCCCGTGCTGACGAGTGGCGGACAGCCATGCTGGAAAAGCTGTACGACTACAGCAACGAGCTGATGGAACTCGCGCTCCAGGAAGAACAGATTCCGTCCGAGCTGATCCGCAGTGTGCTGCGCAAAGCCACGGTGGGTTTGCACATTCAGCCGGTGCTATGCGGGTCGGCGCTGCATGGAATTGGCGTGCAGCCGGTGCTGGATGCAGTGCAATATTATTTACCCAGCCCGCTGGAAGTGCCGCCGGTGGAAGGCAAGGCACTGGAGCCGAACAAAGACGGCAGCGACAAAATTGAAAAGCGCAAGCCTTCGCCGGAGGAACCGTTTTGCGGGCTAGTGTTCAAAGTGTTGCCGGCGAAGACGGGTGATATCCACTGGATTCGGGTTTATTCCGGCGTATTGAAGCAAAATAGTCGAGTCTTAAATCCAGGGAAGGATTTCAAGGAAAACGTTTCGCAGCTGTGGATCATTCACGCCACGAAGCGCGAAGAGCAAATTGAAAGCGTGCAGGCCGGCGACATTGTGGGGGCGATTGGTCCGCGACAATCGATCACCGGCGATACGCTGTGCGACCCCAAAGCGCCGCTGCTACTGGAAACGATTCAGTTTCCTGAGACGGTGATTTCGGCAGCGGTCGAGCCGGAAAGCACGGCGGACCGCAAGAAATTGGGCGAAGTGTTGGAAATGCTCAAGCGGCAGGATCCGACGTTTCGCGCCCATGAGAACGAAGAGACCGGTCAAACCATCATCAGTGGTATGGGGGAATTGCATTTGGAAGTGGTGCAGCATCGGTTGCAGCGTGACTTCAATTTGAATGTGCGCGTGCACAGGCCGCGGGTGAGTTACAAAGAGACGGTGAACGGAAAGGCCGAAGCGGTTGGGAAATGTAATCGACAAATCGGTGGGCAGAC
>DASXPQ010000181.1:0-6464 GCA_036493575.1 Pirellulales bacterium | reverse complement strand
GACCGTGCCGGTGACGCCCTTCCCCGTGTGCGAGCGGAACCCGTCCACCCACGCGGGCTCGGCGCCGCGCGCACGCGCCGCGGTGACGACCGCGGCGGCGAGCGGATGCTCGCTCGCCTGCTCGAGCGTCGCCGCGAGCCGGAGCAGATCGCCCTCCGGGACGTCGCCCGCCGGCTCGACGGCGGTGAGTCGCGGCTTCCCTTCCGTGAGCGTCCCCGTCTTGTCGACGACGAGCGTGTCGACGCGCTCGAGGACCTCGAGCGCCGCCGCCGTCTTGATGAGCACGCCGGCCGTCGCGCCCCGGCCGGTGCCAACCATGATCGACATCGGCGTGGCCAAACCCAGCGCGCATGGGCAAGCGATGATCAGTACCGACACGGCACTCACCAGCGCGTAGGCAAATCGTGGTTGCGGACCGACGGTAAACCACACGATGAACGCCAAGACGGCCGCAACGATAACCGTCGGCACAAACCAAGAAGCGACAACATCGGCCAGCCTTTGAATCGGCGCGCGGCTCCGCTGCGCCTGGCTCACCATACGCACAATTTGCGCCAGCAGCGTCTCGCTCCCAACCCGTTCCGCACGCATCACCAGCGAACCCGTGCCGTTGACCGTGCCGCCGGTCACGGAGTTGCCTTTTTGTTTTTCAACCGGAATCGGCTCGCCCGTAATCATCGATTCATCCACGCTGCTGCTGCCTTCCAACACAGCGCCGTCGACGGGTATCTTCTCCCCGGGCCGCACTCGCAGTTTGTCGCCCGGCTGCACTTGATTCAGCGGCACATCGTGCTCACTGCCGTCGGCCTCGAGGCGTCGCGCCGTTTTCGGCGCTAGTCCTAACAGTGCGCGAATGGCGCTGGAAGTTTGCCCGCGAGCACGCAATTCCAATACCTGGCCCAACAGCACCAACGTGATGATCACTGCGGCCGCCTCAAAATACACCTCCACTTGTCCGCCGTGGCCACGCAATGAATCGGGAAACAAACCCGGTGCCAATGTCGCCACGACGCTAAACCAGTAAGCTGCCCCGGTGCCGATGGCAATCAGCATGAACATATTCGGCGAGCGATGCACAACCGATTGCAGCCCCCGCTGGAAAAACGGCCAGCCAGCCCATAGCACCACCGGCGTGGCCAACGCAAATTCAATCCAACGTAGCGCCGCTCCCCCCAACCAATTTTGGATCAGCATGCCTGGCAGCATGTCGAGCATCGCTATCAATAAAAGCGGCGCGCTAAGCGCCAGACTGATCCAGAAGCGGCGCGACATGTCCGTAAGCTCTGGATTGGCCTCTTCCGCAGCAGCCACGGTCTGTGGCTCCAGCGCCATACCACAGATCGGGCAGTTCCCCGGCGCATCGCGCACAATCTGCGAATGCATCGGGCACGTCCACTGAGTTTTTGTCGCCGGGACTGTGGGCTGCTCCGGCTCCAGTGCCATGCCGCATTTAGGACAACTCCCCGGACCATTCTGCCGCACTTCCGGATGCATCGGGCATGTGTACGGGGCAGCGTTCTCGGCGTGCACCGTCGAACGTTGCGGCGCAACACCAATCGTTACCAACGGAGACGTCGTCTTGCCGCCAGGTTGCAATACTGCCAACTGCGGACCACTGGCAACCGGCACCGTCGATAAATAGACATCCGGGCTGGCCTGAAACTTTTTCAAACACCCAGGATTGCAGAAGTAATAGGTTTGACCTTGATAATCGAACTTCGCAGCGGCGGTGGCGGGGTCAATGAGCATTCCGCAAACCGGATCGCGCACTTTGCCAGCGCCGGAAGTTGCCGCGGCAGCGTGTTGATGATGATCATTCATCGCGATTCGTTGGTCTTTTCGATCAGTCGCTTAAGTAATTCCTTCGCTGTACCGCTGTCGATCGCTTGCTGCGCCAGCCCGGCGCCGGCGCGCAAGGAGTCCGTCTTGCCGACAACCCATAGTGCCGCGGCGGCATTGGCCACAACAATGTCGCGCGCCGGGCCGGCCTCGCCGGCCAACACGCGGCCAATAACCGCGGCACTCTCCACAGCATTATTTACGAATAGCGGTTCGAGCGCTTGAGCGGTTGCCAGATCAAAATCGGCCGGCGTCCAGCGATGCTCTTTAACAGAACCGTCCTTGGACACTTCGGAAACCTCCGTCGTTCCAGCAATCGTCACTTCGCCGATCTCCCCCTCGCCGTTCACAACCGCGGAGTGCTGCGTGCCAAGTCGCGCCAACGCCTCGGCCATTGTCTTGCGCAATTCGCTGCGGCCGACTCCCATTAGTTGAAACGGTGCATTGGCCGGATTGCACAACGGCCCCAACAGATTAAAGATCGTCCGGATTCCCAGACGACTGCGCACTTCCGCCACCCGCTTCATCGACGGATGCAACAGCGGCGCAAAGCAAAAACAGATGCCCAATTCATCGAGGCATCGCTCCACACACGACACGTCGGCCGAAATATTGACACCCAGCGCCCCCAGCACATCGGCCGAGCCCGTGCGACTGGTTACCGCCCGGTTGCCATGTTTCGCCACAGGCACGCCCGCTGCCCCGGTCACCAATGCCGCCGCCGTGCTCACGTTGAACAGCTTGGAACCACTGCCGCCGGTGCCGCACGTGTCAATCACCGCGCTGTGCCGGCTGCGAATGGGCGTCATGTGTTTGCGCAGCGAATCGGCGGCCCCCGCGAGCTCTTCCGCCGTTTCCCCCTTGGCATGCAAAGCAGTCAGCAATAGCGCAATTTGCTTATCCGTGACATGGCCACGCATGACCATGTCCATCGTCGTGGTCATTTCCTCCTGCGACAAATTCTCACCGGCCGCCAATCGGCCCAGGGTGGCAGTAATCATCGACGGTTCCACATCAAAAGCTCTAGCTCCGTTTCCACTCGGGCAGTGGCAAGCATAAAAAAGGAAATTGAACCAAGATCAGGAATTTTATCGGGTTCATCGACTATCGGACAGTCGAAACCAACGCCGGGTTCTCGCCCGCTGGTGTCCTGCCAGGCGCTCAGTTACGATCAAAGCTCTCGCTGGCTCGGTCAAACATCTTCTGGCGGATGGGAAGTCATCGTGATGACGCGTTGCTGCAAGCCATTGTGCATTTTGATCTGCCTCACGCTGCTTGCCGCGATGGCCCGTGCTCAGGAATGGACCCGCTTCCGCGGACCCAATGGCCAGGGACAAAGCGAATCGGCCGCAACCATCCCCGTCACTTGGATCGAAAGCGATTACAATTGGAAAGTTGAACTGCCCGGTGTCGGACATTCGTCGCCGGTCATCTGGGGCGATCGGATATTCATCACCAGTGCCGATCCAGACACCGCCACCCGCCACGTGCTCTGCTTAAGCACGGCCGATGGCAAAACGCTCTGGCAGCGCGATTTTCCCGGCAGCAAATATCACGTCCACATTCAAAATAACTTTGCCGTCAGTACCCCCGCCGTCGACGCGCAGCATCTATATGTGGCCTGGGCATCAGCCGGAGAATTCACATTGCAGGCGCTCACGCACGATGGGCAAGATGTGTGGAGCATCGATCTAGGGCCATTTGTCAGCCAACACGGCTTTGGTACTTCGCCGATTGTCGTCGACGATGAAGTGATTATCACCAATGACCAGGAAGGCGAAAACCGATATTTGCTGGCCGTGGACGCTGCCACGGGCCAAGAGCGCTGGAAAATTCCGCGCAAATACGCCAACAATCGGCAGAATGCCTCCTATGCCACCCCGTGCATTTTGGAAACGCCGGCGGGCCGCGAATTGATCGTCTGCAGTTGGGCCTACGGCATCACCAGCCACGATTTGAAAACCGGTGCCGTGAATTGGGAAGCGCCCGTGTTCAAACTGCGCCCCGTCGGTTCACCCGTGCTGGCCGACGGTTTGATTTTGGCTAACTGCGGCGAAGGCAGCGAAGGCAAAGGAAACAATCTGGTCGTGGGCGTGAAACCTGGAAACAAGGATGGCGGCGCTGCAGAATTGGTTTATACGATCGGCAAATCGTCGTCACCCTACGTGACAACCATTTGCACGGCCGGTGATTTGGCCTTTCTCTGGGGCGACGGTGGCATTGTCAGTTGCATCGACGCCGCCACCGGCAAGCTACATTGGCGCGAGCGGGTCGGTGGAATTTTTTATGGTTCGCCGGTGCGCGTAGGTGATCGAATTTATTGCATTTCGCTCGACGGCGACGTCGTGATCCTGGCGGCCTCAGCGGAATACAAATTGCTGGTGCGCAATTCACTCGGCGAAGCCAGCCAGGCCACGCCCGCCATTGCAGATGGCAAAATGTACCTGCGCACCCTGTCACATCTAATTTCCATCGGCGGAAAATGAGCCGTCGTCGTTCAATTGGGAAGCCGCGCCCACACGACTAAACTCCAATCCAGTCGTCGCGTACAATTGAAGATATGACACACACCACTGTGGCTGAACGCCGCCGTTTGGAATCTCTGCCTCGTGCCGAATTGGAACAATACCAATTGGGCCGATTGAATGTGCTGTTGGATAAAATCTTGCCGGCCAATAAGTTTTATGCGCAAAAACTGGCCCGGCTGAACCGGCCTCTCAACTCGCTGGAAGAATTTGCCCAGTGGCCGTTTACTTTTAAGGAAGAACTAACTGGCCAGCTCAGCAGTAGCGACGCCAGCAATAATCTCACCTGGTCACAAGATCGATATTCGCGCTTTCATCAAACTTCCGGCACCAGCGGGCGACCTCTGATCGTCCTCGATACCGCTGACGATTGGCAATGGGTATTGGAGTGTTGGCAATACGTGCTGGATGCTGCCGGTGTCGGTGCCGACGATCGAGTGCTCATGGCTTTTTCGTTCGGCCCGCACATTGGTTTTTGGGGCGCGTACGAATCGCTATCGCAACGCGGCGCCCTGGTGATTCCGACCGGCGGCATGAGCTCGCTGCAGCGGTTGGAATTGGCCCGGCACAATTCACCCACGGTAATCTGCTGCACGCCCACTTACGCGCTGCACTTGGCCGAAGTAGCGGCCAATCATGAAATGGACGCCGCGCAATTCGGCGTACGCGTGCTGCTGCTGGCCGGCGAACCCGGCGGCTCCGTCCCCGCGGTCCGCGCTAAGCTCGAACAATTATGGAATGCACAAGTTCACGATCATTGCGGATCGACCGAGGCCGGCCCCTGGGGCGTCGGCGACCGAAAAGGCCAAGGCTTGCACGTGATTGAATCCGAATTCATCGCCGAATTTCGCTCCCTCGCCACCGGCGGACCTGCAAAGGATGGCGAAGAGGCCGAACTTGTCATCACCAACTTGGGCCGCGCTGGCTGCCCTATCCTGCGCTACCGCACCGGCGATGTCGTACGCCCCACCTGGCAGCATTCCGGTAGCAACCGCTTCGTCATGCTCACGGGCGGCGTATTTGGACGGAACGACGACATGCTGGTGGTTCGCGGCGTGAACGTATTTCCCAGCAGCATCGATCACATTTTGCGAAGCTTTCCAGAAGTGGTAGAGTATCGGACCACCGTTTACAAAGTTTCTGAAATGGATCGGCTGCGGATTGAAGTGGAAGATCGATTGGAACAACCCGAGCGGATCGTTCAAGAATTCAAGTTGCGACTGGGTTTGCGAGTGGAAGTGGAAGCGGTGCCGCTAAGTTCGTTGCCACGCTTTGAAGGCAAAGCGAAGCGCTTTGTCGATCAGCGGAAGAAACCGGCATAAGTTTCTAACAAGTTCGCACAATTATTCCGATGTCATTACATCCGGTTAAACTGGCTCGAGCGGACAACCATTCCATTGTGATTGATTGGAGCGATGGACAGCGCCGTCAATATAGTTTCCGCAACCTGCGCGATGCCTGCCCGTGCGCCAGCTGTCGAGAAAAGCGATCTCAGCCGACGCCGACAGCGAATTTGCTGCCGGTACTCTCAGCCGCGGAAGCCCAGCCCCTGGCAATTGCCAAAATGGAACCCGTCGGCAATTACGCTTACTCAATCGAGTTTAGTGACGGCCACAACACAGGCATTTACACTTTAGAACTTCTCCGGCAATTAGGCCGAGATGTTGCCGGCCAGTAGGACCGCCAAGCAAGTGTAAGGCGATGCGATTTTCACATCAGGCTGCCCGATTGCGGGTCGATGCCCACGCCTTTGGTCAACTCGATGAGTGCATCCATCACGCCCAATAGCGCGCTGGGGTCGAGCATTTCGCTTTCGTCGTCCTCATCTTCAGCGACTTGTTCAAAGTGCAAAATATCAAATTTCGCGTCGCACTGAGACAATTGATCTAACTTCGGACGATCGGCAGCATCAATGCTGCCCTTCATGTCGCGTTGCAGCTCGTCCACCTGGTCTGAAACCTCTTCACCGGAAACATAGCTGATGTCCATGGCGGCGTAGTCTTGTGAAGAGCGAATCGTGATCGATTCGATGTGGCCGGCCTCGTCCGCTTCGCCTTCGGTGAGTTCAAATCGCGGATTGATTTTCAGCAGCCGGCGCTT
>DASXPQ010000180.1:0-11654 GCA_036493575.1 Pirellulales bacterium | reverse complement strand
GGGCGTACCAAATTCGCCGGGAGTGACCGCGGGCACTGCGAAAGACACACTACTTCTGCAGTACAACGATATTGCCGGTGTACGGGCCGCTTTCAAACAGCACGGCGCACAAATTGCCGGAGTGATTGTCGAGCCCGTTGTCGGCAACATGGGTGTGGTTGCGCCGGCCGCTGGCTTCTTGCATGAGTTGCGGGAACTGACGCAGAAGCACGGCGCCGTTTTGATTTTTGATGAAGTAATGACGGGCTTCCGCGTGGCCTATGGCGGCGCGCAATCCATGTTTGGCATTCAGCCGGATTTGACCACGCTCGGAAAAATTGTGGGGGGCGGATTGCCAGTTGGCGCTTACGGCGGACGAGCCGACATGATGGATCATGTGCTACCGGCGGGAAAAGTGTTTCAAGCTGGCACGCTGAGCGGAAATCCATTGGCGACCGCGGCGGGTATCGCGATGCTGAAAATCTTGCGAGACACCAATCCTTACGCTCGGCTGGAGCGGCTTTCCAACCGACTGGCCCAGGGATTGGATCAAGCAGCCACCGCTGCGGGCGTGCCGCATAGCATGGCGCGGGTTGGCAGCATGATGACGCTGTTTTTCAGCGCTGGGCCGATTACCGACTGGCCATCAGCCAGCCGGTGTGACACGAAACGCTTTGCGAAATATTTTTGGGGCTTGATTGAGCGCGGGATCTACATGCCGTGCAGCCAATTCGAGGCGATGTTTGTGTCGGCGGCTCACACTGAAGCTGATATTGATGCAACGATTGCTGCGGCGCGAGAAGCGCTGAGGGAGCGTTGAACAACGTTAGCTAGCAGCCTACTGGCTTGGCTGCGGTACCGGCGGTGGCGGAATTTCTTCGCCGGGTTGTTTTTGCTTGGTTTGCGGCGGCAGCGGCGGGAGCTTGATGCCGCCACTGGTTCCGGTGGCGCTGTTAGAAGCAGGCGTCACGACGTTCTGCTGCATTTCCACTTCGGCATGCAGGGAAAGAATCCGTTGGTCCAGCGCCACGTCGGCGTCGAGACCTCGCAGCCAGTTTAAGATTGGCGCGATGTACTCTGCCGGAGCGGGTTCAAACAGGCCCGAAACGATTCGCATCTTTTCCGGTGGCAACGCCGTCGAAACCCAGGTGGGGAGCGTGCCAGGTTGTTCGGCTAATTCATATTTTCCGCCGATGGGGCAGACCAATTTTGCATCGGTTAATTGTTCCGCAGCTTTCAAACAATCTTCCGGGGACACATGCAATTGAGAAGTAAGCGCTTGCAAGAATCGCACGTTGCCGATGGCAGCGTTTTTGGCGCTCAAATAGAACACACCGTTGACGGTGCTGGCTAACTTGGAGCGGCCTAAATCGCCGGCGTGAAACCATGCCTGCCCGGGCCGGGAAGCATCGACAAACTTTAACTGAGGCGTGACGGCTTCTAGAATTTCGCGCTGCATTGAAGCCGTGGTGTATTGCCCGGAGCGGCGCTGCCACAGTCCGGATTGTTGTGAGCGGCCGAATCCGGCAGCGTCGAGAGGCACGTCGCCGACGCCCAGCCAGGCAAAAATGGCTGGCGTGGGATACGCGCCGAAATAAAATGGGGGCAACAGCGATAGCGGGGATAACGAAGTTAATGCGCCGAGGCCCTGCGCATTTCCCAGTGCGCCGGCCAACACTCCACCGAGCGGACCGTTTACAATCGGTGCGCGGCCAGGCTGGCCGGGGAGCATGATCGAAACGGGACCTTGTGAGCGCCCGGGCGGAGTAGATTGCGACTGCCCAGCGGCTTGCGTGCCCGGCGTGCCTACTACTTCCGGCGGTGCATCTCGCAGAGCGCCAAATAATCGATAAGCACCTTGCGGCGCGGCCAGGCCTTTAGAAGCCAGCAGATTTCCACTGAGACTGGCCTCACCGGAGATGATATCGCCAGGAACAGGTGCCAATCGCTGTTTGCTAATGGGCCCTAAGGCGGCCGCAATGGTGTTGTAGTTTTTCGCGGCCAACGGAGTGAGTTGCACATCGAGAATAATTCGTTCGACACCGGGTTCATTGACTCGACTAAACTCGCGGCGGACGCCGGCGACTACAGGATCAATCTGCGGCCATTTTGATTGCAGCCAGGCGGCGAAATCAGAATAACGGCGCGCTTCGGCAGCTGTTACCAGGTCGAACGTGACATCGGGGACCGGTGCAAACGAGCCGCGGGCGCCGCGGAGTGTATCGTAGAATTCACCGCTGTCGGTCATTTTTAATTGGCTGCCATCCGCTCGCTGGCTGAAACCTTCCGGCAGATATTGGCCTTTGATCAAATCATCGAGCGATGAGGCATTGCGTCCTTCGCCTCGGGCTGCCCATTGAGCGACCAGGGCCATGTCGATTTCGGCAGCGGAACGCAGGCGGCGGTCCATTTCCAATTGATAATGCGGCGCAGCCAAATTCTGAAAAAATGCGTCTGAGAGATAGGCAAAGACGGTATAGTCGCGGGTGATTGGCATCAGCGAGCGGGCTAAACGGTACTCCGCACTGGCGCCGAGCGAGCCTTTGCCGCTACTGACTTCAAAAAATCGCTGAACCAGCCAGCGAGAATTGGTGACGAAATGAAAGTCGCCATCGATGGCATAGAACGACCGCACTCGATTGTCGGGCGTGGCAAGAAAGGATACTTTGTGGCCGGCGATATCGACTTGTTGATCGGTGCAGCCGGGTTCGCGCTGCAGGGTGGCACTGCGCTGCTGAGTAAAATCGGAATTGAGCGCAAAACTATTGCGAGCCTGGAACAGGAAGCCGATGGAAGCGCCTTCGCGGAAAAACATATCGGTGCCGGTCATGGCGACATCAGCAATGACCGCCGGTCCTAAGATCGGCGCGAGCAGACTTTCTTTGAGGGATAGCTGCCGTTCGATGCGCGGCGTGAGGCCAAAATCCAATCCGCGCCGATTAATCAGATTTTGCAGATCGCCGCTCCAACGATCGAGCGTGTTACGGAACCATTGATAGTTGGCAAAACTGCCGTAGCGAATGTAAAAACATTCGACCGGCACGCGATTGGCGATTGGTTCGATCGAGACGTCGCCAACTACCTCGGGCACGTTGGCGGCGAGTTCGACGCCAGCCGGAATAGGTTGATCGGCAACATCTGGAATCTCAGATTGACGCAACAGCACTTTTGACTGCAGCTCGCTGCGCAGACTGTCGCCGCCCAGCAGCAATCCGATTTCGTGGTTGGTCTGCTCATCGCCGGTTTGTGAGCCGGGCAGTTTTGGGATGCCGCCGGTGGCGGACCCGAGCAAGCCATCGGCTAAAAGGCGAATGGGAGAGGGTGGTATTTGACTGGCCGGCGGCAAATTCAATCGCCGCGAAAGCGTGGCTAATAAATAATTGTCGACTAACGGCGGATAATCCGCTGAGCGGTTAATGCGGTTTGCTTGGCGGGTGTACTTGACCCACCAATCGCTAAGGAGGCGCTCATGGCCAACCGGATCTACCTGCGGAGTGACAGCCGTGGCTGCTGCGGTCGGGGCGTATAGCTGCAGCTCCAGCGGAGCATCACCAGTAAATAAAAAGTAAACCGTGGCCGTTTGCGGCCGGCCTAACAATTCCCGCGCGGCGGTGCGCAAAGGCTCCGCCTGAAATGACTGAAAGATTGCCCGGCCGTTCTTTTCAGACAACGTGAAACCGCTGTTGCCCAGCAGTGCAGGATTGACTCCTTGCGGCAACTGGACGGTCCAACGTCCGACGCCGTAAGGCTGACCGGCGTAGGCTTCTGTTTCCGGCTCCTGTGGGCGCAGACGCCGTTGGAGGATTTGAGCGTTGGCCGACCAGACCTTCGCCAATATTGTTAGGATGATGAAAGCAGTCGTAATCTGTCGCATAGTCGGGCCATATTTGGCTGGTGAGAAAAACAAACGCATGACCCAAGGCAGGCGCAAGTAAGTCTATGCGAATGATGGCCCGATGTCGCGGGGGTAAATTGATCCGAGAGAGACCAGAATCAGGTCGGCGCGACAGTTGGGCGAATGAATATCGCGCCCTAGCGAGGCAAGTGGAGCGCTAACGGCTCATCATTTGCTAGCAACATGGCCGTTATAGATTGCCTGATCGAGATGGAAATCGATGACCAAGGGCAAATGATCGCTGGCGCGCCGCGTGAGGTAATTGCGCACGACGCGTGCGTGCCGAATAAAAATTGTGCCGCGGCAAAAAGCTTTATCGAGCGAACTGAGCGCCAAATAAGCGGGAAACGAGCGGAAGCGAGAGATTGGCGCCGTGACCTGTTGAAAACCGTGGTCGCTTAGTAAACCGCGATGCAGCCGGTTGCGCCAATCGTTGTAGTCGCCGATGAGCAAGGTGCAATGCTTACCCGATTCGTGAAACAAATGGTGATTCAGTAAATGGTCAATTTGCCATTGGCGTTCCGCATCAGCCAAACCGAGATGAAAATTGACCAGGTGCAGGGGGCCTTCCGGCGTGCGCACCACAACCAATTGCGCGCCGCGTGGTTTTTTCATGTTCCAGCGGAGCGAAATCTGATGTTTCGACACCAGCGGCCAGCGCGAAAGGATCAGATTGCCGTAGCCGCCGCGCTTTAACTGGACGGTCTGCTGAAAGAGCTCAGCCTCCGGCTTGAAATACTTGTTCAGCAGCAGCGGTTGATCGTCGTGATGCGAGCGCGGCGAGTGACGGGCCACTTCCTGCAGGCACAGGATGTCGGGGTTTTCCGCCTCGATGACATCCAGCACGCGCTGGAAGCGGTACAGCCGATCGCGCCCGCCAATGCCCTTGTGGATGTTGTAACTTAGAATACGCATGGTTCGTCTAGTCGGCTACCGTGAGCGGCGGCTAACTATGGACGGCGCAGTTGCCGCCATCTCTGTTCACCAATCGACCGCTACCTTCACTACCGCCTTGCGGATGGTTGCCTGGCCCGCTAAGGGGGCGTGGGCATCGCCCGGAAAGAACACAACAAAATGCCCTGGCGGAAGCATGAACGACAGCTCCGGCTTGTCGGCGAAAAAGACGATGTCTTTTTCCTTGTCGTACGGCGAAGTTGTTTCGCCGCAAGAAGCCGTCGATCGCCAACCGAATTCTTGGGCCACCGCGTTCTTACCCGGGACAATATATTGTACGTCGATATACTTACGGTGGGCTTCCAGAGGGCCGAGTCCGGATCGTTCCTTTTCGACGTGGTCGATGATTAAAACCACCGAATCACCCATGATGTCGTGCTGGCCGGGGCCAAGCTCTTCGAAGGGGGTGCTGGAAAGCAGATCGAAAGCGGCATCGAAACCAGGGTGCAGACGGCAATACTGTTTGGCCTCTTCGAGCCGATCGACAATCATAATTCTGTTTCCTGTGAGTGCGGTTTAGTCGGAAAAACCGGCCCATGTTTCCCAGCGAACCTACCAAGATCGGCATAGATTGCCAACCGTGTCGGCGGCTAGGCCCACGCCCTCTGTGCAAGAAAAATGGATACCGATTTTCCGGCCTAGCGGAGTGAAGCCGAATTTGAATGGCCCGTCACACCGGTGAACCTGGCGGCGAATAGATTAGGTCAGGACTAGCGGGAATACGGGGCTGAGGTAACATTAACGGGAGCGCGCCACGTTGCGGCCGGCAAGGAATAATTGGCCGCAGCCCCCCGTTCATTGAAACCGTTTCGCCGCCCGGATTTTGAGGGTTCATGAAACCAATTCACAGGCTGCTGGTTGCTAACCGCAGCGAGATAGCTATTCGCGTATTCCGTTCGGCGCACGAGCTGGGCATTCGCACAGTCGCCATTTATTCGCACGAAGATCGGTATGCTTTGCACCGGTTTAAGGCGGACGAAGCGTACTTGATTGGAAAAGTTGGCGAGCCGATTCGGTCCTATTTAGATATTGAATCGATCGTGGCATTGGCGGTGGCACACGGGATTGATGCCATTCATCCGGGTTATGGGTTTCTTTCGGAGAATCCCGCGTTGCGACAGGCTTGCGATAAGGCCGGAATTATTTTTGTAGGGCCAAGGCAAGAGCTGCTAGAACAACTGGGCGATAAAACTGCTGCGCGCGAGATTGCCGACAAGGCGAAAGTGCCAATTTTGGGTGGTAGTGCCAAAGCAGTTGCCAGTTTGGAAGAAGCACGCGAAGTAGCTGCGAAGATCGGCTATCCCGTGATGTTAAAGGCGGCGCATGGCGGGGGCGGCCGTGGAATGCGGGTGGTGTTGAAGCCTGAGGAGTTAGGCCCGAACCTGGAAACCGCACAGCGTGAAGCGGCGGCAGCATTCGGCAATGGCGAAGTGTTTATCGAAAAGTACATTCGTCGGGCGCGACATATTGAAGTGCAGTTATTGGGCGATTTGCACGGGAATCTGGTTCATTTGTTCGAGCGTGATTGCTCGGTTCAGCGGCGGCATCAAAAAGTGGTGGAAATTGCGCCGGCGCCGACACTAGATCCGCAGTTACGGCAAAAATTGTGTGATGCGGCGCTGTCGATTGGAAGAGCCGTGCGATATGAGAACGCCGGCACGGTGGAATTTCTCGTTGATGCGGATAGCAGCGATTTTTATTTCATCGAAGTGAATCCACGCATTCAAGTGGAGCACACGGTCACGGAAGAAGTGACGGGCGTGGACATCGTTAAAAGCCAGATTCTGATCGCTCAAGGCCACAAGCTAAGCGATCAGGAAATCGGTTTGGCCAAACAGGAAGATGTGCGCACTACCGGCTTCGCACTGCAGTGCCGCGTGACGACGGAAGATCCTGAAAACCGTTTCGTGCCCGATTACGGGCGGATCATGGCGTATCGGTCTGCCAGCGGTATGGGCATTCGGCTTGACGCCGGCACTGCTTTTTCCGGGGCGGTGGTCACGCCGTATTACGATTCGTTGTTAGTGAAAGTATCCGCGCGAGGCCGCCGCTTCAAAGATGCTTGCACCCGGATGGAGCGCTGCCTGCAGGAATTCCGCGTACGGGGCGTGAAAACAAATTTACCGTTTTTGATGAATTTGATTTTGCACCCGACGTTTTTGGCCGGACAGTGCACGACGACGTTCATCGACGACACGCCCGAATTGTTCCACATGCGCACGCGGCGTGACCGCGCGACCAAGCTGTTGCAATTCCTGGCCGACACGATCGTCAATGGCAACTCGCTAGTCAAAGGTCGGCCGAAAAGCACTCGACGCGAACCGGCGCCGGTACCGGCGTTTGATCGGCAAAAACTACCGGTGCCTGGCACTCGGCAAAAGCTGCTTGAACTGGGTCCGGAAAAATTCAGCAAATGGATTTTGGAACAAAAGCCGCTACTGATAACTGATACCACGCTGCGCGATGCGCACCAATCGCTGCTAGCCACTCGGATGCGCACACATGACATGCTGCAAGTGGCTGACGCTTACGCTCATTTGGTTCCCAACCTGTTTTCGTTGGAGATGTGGGGCGGGGCGACCTTTGATACTTCGATGCGATTTTTGAAGGAGTGCCCTTGGCAGCGGCTAGCCGACTTGCGGGCGGCGATCCCGAATATTTTGTTCCAGCTGTTACTGCGAGCTTCGAACGCCGTCGGTTACACCAACTATCCGGATAACGTGGTGCAGGCGTTTGTGAAGGAGAGCGTCGAAGCGGGCATGGATGTGTTCCGCATTTTCGATCCGTTGAATTGGACCGAAAACATGCGTGTGGCGATGGACGCGGTTCATCAGCATGGCGGCATTTGCGAAGCGGCCATTTGCTACACCGGCGACATTTTGAATCCGCAACGGCCCAAATATAACCTGAAGTATTACGTGGAATTGGCCAAAGAATTGGAAAAGATGGGCGCGCACATTTTGGCCATCAAAGACATGGCGGGGTTGTGCAAGCCGTACGCAGCCGAATTGCTGGTTAAAACTTTGAAGAGTGAAATCGGCATTCCCATTCATTTTCACACGCACGATACCAGCGGCGTGGCGGCGGGCGCGGTGCTGAAAGCGGCAGAAGTTGGCGCCGATATTGCCGATGCCGCGCTGGCGCCGATGTCGGGGCTGACGTCGCAACCGAATTTGAATTCGATCGTCGAGGCCCTGCACAGGACGTCGCGAGAGACCGGACTCAATTCGGAGCATCTCCGCCAGCTGGCCCACTACTGGCAGGCAGTGCGTGAGTTCTACACGCCGTTTGAAAGCGACATGAAAGCACCGGATGCAGATTTATATCTGCACGAGATGCCCGGCGGTCAGTTTACCAATTTGTTGGAACAAGCCCGCGCGCTAGGGTTGTCGCACCGTTGGGACGAAGTATGCCGCATGTACGCCGACGTGAACCAGCTTTTGGGCGATATTGTGAAGGTCACACCCACATCGAAATCCGTGGGCGATTTGGCGTTGTTTTTAGTTACCAATAATCTGACCACTCAAGATGTGCTTGATGCGGAGCGCGAATTGGCCTATCCGGAAAGCGTGGTTGATTTGCTGGCTGGCCGCATGGGGCAAACGCCGGGCGGATTTCCGCCGGAAGTGCAGAAGCGGATTCTCCGTAATGTGAAACCCGTTGCCGGCCGGCCGGGCGAATCGCTGCCGCCGGCGGATTTTGCCGCGACCGCGGTTGCGGTAGAAAAACTCATTGGACGCAAACCCACGGATCAGGAAGTGGTGTCGTATTTATTGTATCCGCGCGTGTTTCAAGATTACGTTACGCATGTGGCACAATTTTCCGACGTCAGCATGCTGCCCACACCGTTTTTTCTGTACGGTCAGCAGCCGGGAGAAGAATTAACGATCGACATTGAGCCGGGCAAAACGTTGATCGTCAAGCTGCTAACTGTGGGTGAACCGCATCCCGATGGCACGCGCACGGTGTTCTTTGAGTTGAACGGTCAACCACGCAGCGCGTCAGTGTTGGATAAATCGATTAAGGCTGAGGTGACGGTCCGCCCCAAGGCGAATCCGACCGATCCCAAACAGATTGCCGCACCAATGCCGGGTTTGGTTGTCACTGTACCGATCAAAATTGGCGACAAAGTGAAAAAGGGGCAGAAACTGCTTTCGCTGGAAGCAATGAAGATGGAAACCACCTTATACGCCGAAAACGATGGCCGGATTGCTGACGTTTTTGTGAAACCGGGCACGCCTGTCGAAGCGGGCGAGCTGGTCGTTCAAATGGAGTGAGCGAGTTACGGCTGTCCTGTGCCGGGGCCGTTTTCGCCAACCATTCGACCCATGGCGGGATCGCTCATTCCCCATTGGCCGGTTTCTACTCGGCCCGCGAAATGGCGGTAGAAGTTTTCCGATTGTAGGATTCGCACGCCGACATCGTACCAGCAATGGTTGCGCTGGGTGTCGATGATCAGCGTGGCGCTGCTGCTGGGTTCGACGGTCTGCTTTTGATCGCGAGTTTTGTACGATTGATCCATTGCCAGAACCTCAAAACCGCGATTGCCGTCGTGGTTGATCATTTTTAGTTCGACATTACCACTTAGCTTTTGGTCGGATGAGCTTACTGTGGCATACGCTGCCCCAAGGTCCAACCTAGGATCGTCGGTTGTACCAATGAATTCGCGGAAGAAGCCATTCGGTCCATAAACTTGCAGTTGATACTTGCCGTTTTCAAAATCTTGGATGAGCCAGGAATCTTCCAGCGTGTCGCCAGCCGAGACAGCGTAATTGCGAATACTCATTTCGTTGTGTCCGGTTCTGGCGTAAACAGTAAACGGACATCCGACGGCGCGGTTGGCGAAGCGATCCTTTTTTACTTCAAACCGGAGCGTAAATTGCTTACGATCGGTGCTTAGCGTGCCGTCGACATACAACTCGTAGGGGAGTGGACAGGAGCGGCGCACGCCTTTTTCCTGATGCTGCATCAGGAGTGAATTTGCCGGGTCTTGCTGAATTTGCTCAATTTCTCCGGTAGTTAGCACCTTATAGCCGTTCGGCAGTGGTTTGAATTGTGCCTGATAGATGTGTTCTACGAACGGATCGCGTGGGAAATATGCCAGGTTTTTATCTGGGTCGCTCGGCGTCGGTTGAAACGCGGAGGTAAGATCGCCGCAGACGGCTCGTCGCCAGGAGCTGATGTTCGTTTCCACCACATTCTGAGCTGTTTTGTGCGAGAGAAACTTTTCCAAAAACTGTAGTACCGAGGTGTTGTCGAACACTTGTGAGCACACGCAGCCGCCGCGGCTCCAGGGTGAAGCGATGACCATTGGCACACGGTAGCCCAGGCCAATGGGACTCTCGCGAGCCGGCCCTCTGACCTGACCTTGCAGCTTTTCGTCTGCCGCGAGTTGCACGTAGTCCAAGCTTGTATCGATGCCCTGGGAAGCAAATCCGGTTTCGCGCCTGAGCGGGTTGGGGCAAACAAACGGCGGCACGTGATCGAAGTAGCCGTCGTTTTCGTCGTACGTCAGAATGAAAACAGTTTTTTTCCAGACTTCGGGATTCTCGGTGAGGATGCGCAACGATTCGGAAATGTACCACGCTCCATACCAAGCCGATTCTGGATGATCAGAAAGGCGTTCTGGTGCGACCAGCCAGGTGACGGTGGGCAGTTTGCCTCCGGCCACATCTTCGCGAAATTGATGCAGCACGTCTCCTTTGGGCACTTTGACGTGATGAAGCTTGCCGCCATCTTCATAGGTTAATTCACTGAGCTGTCGGTATGCCGGGTCGGCGGAATTGGTGCAAAAGGCTTTTTCATACAGGCTTTTGGCGTGGGGAGGCAATTTGTCGAAATCTTCGTCATCCCAATGAGCGCGCTCCGATTTAACTTGCTTGAATTGTTTGTTCAGATCGTCCAGCTTTCTTTTGAGCTTAGTGGCTTCCGTGGCTGGCAGGCTAGGCTCGTCGATTTGCCGCTTAACTTCGGCAATTTGTTCGGGCAGCACTTGTTCCTGCTTCAGGAAAAATTGGCGGTGCCGTTTGTTGGCCCGGACGTGGTACTGCTGGAAGTACTCCATGACGTTGCAGCCGAAATTGGAGAGCCAAGCTTCCTCCTCTTTATCCAGGCCGGTAGGTACGGTCAATTCGTTCTGGTAGATCTTCCAGGAGATGCCTAGGTCTTCGAGACGTTCCGGAAACGTTTTCCAACCCACTAAAAGCTCGTCCATAATTTGCTCGTTGCGGACGCATGCCGGCGAGTCGGGCATTTGTTTTTCACGAACCGAGCCCGTCCAGTAAAACAACCGATTGGGCAGGGTCGGTGTAATCGACGAGCAAAAATGTTGATCGCAAACCGTAAACGCATCGGCGAGCGAATAGTAAAACGGAATGTCCTGACGGTTGTAGTAACCCAGAGTGAGCGGCATATCTGCATAATCTTTGTGGCCTGAACGTTTCGCCTGCAGCCAACGGTCGTACTTGCCGGCATTTCGGGCATCGACCTGGCTGGCCCAATTGTGCGGCAGAAAGCCCATCCACGTGGCCTTGGTGTCATTGATATTCAGCCGAAAGGGAACGTAGCTTTCGCCGGCATCGTTGGTTTGAATCCAAACCGGGTTGTTATTGGGCAGCGAAATGGTTCGTAGATCGTTGAAACCGCGCACGCCTTGGAGCGTGCCGAAGGCGTGATCGAACGAGCGGTTTTCCTGCATCAGGATGACGATGTGCTCGGCATCGAGGAAACTGGTGCCGGGCTCCGGCTCGATGGCCAGCGCCTTCAGAATGGAACCTTCCAGGGCGCCCCACATGCCGATGCTGCCGGAAAGCAGGGCGGCATGCTT
>DASXPQ010000179.1:0-3091 GCA_036493575.1 Pirellulales bacterium | reverse complement strand
GGCCGAGATCGACCTTGCCCTCCGGATCGACGGCAAACGCATCGGCGATCGGCTGGTCTGGCAATGCGCCCAGCACGCGGATCAGTAGTCCGTCGAACGGTTCAATTTTGTGAGGCGGTTTCGGGACAATCTTAACGGCATTAATCTGCAAGATATCGGGTGGCTCGATCACATAGGCCGGCAGCGAAATCTTGTCGAGCTCGCGCGGCACCGTGCTTTGCGGCGACGCTTCCGGCGGAGTGACCGGAAACGGGTTTGTGGGCGCGAAAAACGCGGTGCATCCCCCACTGGCCGCAACAGCAGTTGCCGTCCAGAACGCCCAGGCGATTTTGGTTCGAATCCGGAGCATCATGACACGTCTCGATTTGCGTTTTGGGGGAGGTCTGGGGGAAAAGTCAAAACCTGGTCGCTCAGCGCGGCCGCGTCCCTCCCAGCCGATACAATCGGCACACTCGTACTAATCGGAAAAGTCTGCCACCAACTTTGGAATCATCCGCGAAAATCAGGAAACCGGCCCAAATTCATGCCAGCACTGCGACATCCTCGTGGGTCTGGGCAATTTGCATAGCTTCCGGGCTGGGGCAGTGCTTTGAGGGTCAGATTACCGCCTGGAGCCGTTGCCGCCCCCAAGTCGATCCGCCCCCCGCCTTGGTCTTCGGACGAGCTTTCAAGGCGAAGGAGATTCCGCTGGAACCAGGGTAGGAAGTGAACTCCCTGAGCTCGAGCATCGTATTGGTAAAAGGGACTTTTCCGCGCTCGGGCGGAGGCAACGTGGGTGCTGCGTACATATGATTCAATTGGATTAAACAGACAGATAGCAAACACGGAGCATTGCACAGCTTCGCGGTAATCGCTAGCGCTTGTCACATTTGAAACGGTTAAGTTGTGTGGCGCGATGAGGCACTGGCGCGTGAAGAAACTTCATTCGGAATGGGACGCGCGATCTGTTTGACAGGTTTTGGCAATCCGCTTATCCTCAAATCTGAGTAAAAAGGCTGGTACTTCTCGCCCCAGTGGCTCGGAGCGCCGGCGGAAGACGGTGGTGGGAACGATCCGTCGTCAATGCAAGGGCGTCGGCGCAAGTTGGTGTAAAACAGTCTAGGAAAGAATTGCGTCGGACTTCTCTTTGTCATTTCACGTCGACAAGTTGCCGCGCGATTTGAATTAGTTTGGAGCAGTGAGTCTTTGGGGCCCACGCCTGTGTGTTCTGCGACGAGGTCGCCGGTGCATGACGGGAGCGTGTTCATAGACGAGCACGTTGGCGTTTCAGTGATTCACTCGTGTGGGCTGGCTGTCGAATGCTCAGAAAAGACTTGCGGAACCAATCAAGACGAAACAAATAGGCCTCTTTGCGATGAACGAAACAAAGCCTTCCACTCGAGACACGACGCGCTTTCCGCAAACATCTCACGCTGGGGCCGCGAATGTTGCCGCGCCGGTGGCCTGGAATGATCCATCTCAGCGCCTGCCGCTCATCAGCTTAATCGCGCTGACGGTTTTGCTGGTGTTGGCCTACTTTGACATGTTCAGCCTGACCAGTGCGTCGTGGGAAGATCCACTCTATTCCCACGGCTATATCGTGCCGCTGTTCGCTTTGGGTCTGTTGTGGATGCGTTGGCAACCATTTCAATCCGTTCCCGCGCAAGAGCGCTGGTTAGGTTTGGCGATCTTGGTCGGCGCATTGGCGATTCGACTCTACGCGGTCCGGGCCAACATGAATCCGCTCGACCGCTACTCCTTTCTGGCGGCGCTGTCGGGATTATTTCTGATGGTCGGGGGCTTGCATACTCTGCGCTGGGCTGGTCCGGCAATCGGCTTTCTGTTTTTCATGTACCCGTTGCCATCAATTCTTGAGCAAGGCGTTCTCTGGCGATTGCAGACAGTCGCCAGCGCGGCCAGCACCTTCATTCTGCAGACGATGGGGGTTCCGGCGTTTCGTCAGGGCAATCTGATCACGATCTCCGGAATGGACTTATTCGTGGCCGATGCGTGCAGCGGGCTGCGGATGGTGACCATCTTTTCAGCCTTGGCGGTCGCAATGATCTTTCTCATCGAACGACCTTGGTGGGACAAATTCATGATTATCCTCAGCGCCATCCCGATCGCGCTGATCGTCAACATTATCCGCATCACCGTGACCGGTTTGTTGTATTTGGCGGTCGGGCCGGAGAACGATTACGTGAAGCATCTTGGGCACGACTGGGCCGGTTATTTCATGATGCCGTTGGCACTTGGGTTCCTGTGGGTCGAATTACAGGTTCTTGAGAGATTGACGATTCCGGTCGGTAAAGCGCAGCTCAAGCCTGTGGGAATGAGAACCGCGGCGGTGCCGATTCGTTGACCTCTCGCGCGAGTCGTCGAACAATTGCAACGGATGTTGAAAAAAGTCACCTAATCAGCGACGGGCATCGCGACGACAACTGGTCCAAACTCGTCAAGAAACCGTGATTTATGCGAGTAATCGCTGGCTTGATGCCGTTTGGCAAGCAAATTGCGAGACTGTGTCCGTGTGCGACCATTCCCGTGCCGCCTGGCATGGCGCCCATAGGTAAGTCGGCATAACCATCAACACGCGAGAGATGTTCCATGGCGTATCGTGACGACGAACAGTCTGCCTCCCCCAACCCGCCGCATGCTTTGATCGGTGGTCCCCACAACCACGACGCTCTAACTGTGCAGTCGAACGGCGCGCCGTCGGCAATGATGATTTCGTCGAATCCTGCCCTCCCAACGCAAGACGTGCTGCGCGGCGGCATGGACGTTAACTGGTTCGTTCACTGTCTGCGTCGCCGTATTATCCTGGCCGTCTGCATGGGCTTGGTTGTGGCCGTGGCGGCCGCACTTGCCCTCTTGTTCATCTTTCCAGAATCTTCCTCTGCGATCGCGCTATTCCCGGTCGATAGCAAGGAGCCAACATTGGCGTTTGATGTAGGCCACGGCAACGATGTCCGCGATTTCGATATTTTGCAAAAGACTCAAATGGCACTCTTGAAGAGCCACTTCGTACTACAGTCAGCGCTCCGTGGTCCGGGAATTGCCAGCGTGAGCGTTTTAGCGGGCGAAAACGACCCCGTGCAATGGCTGATGGACA
>DASXPQ010000178.1:0-2734 GCA_036493575.1 Pirellulales bacterium | reverse complement strand
AGCTGCACGTAGGCGGCGGGGAGATTTACTTTTTCGCCGGCGTCGGATCCGGTCAGTGGCCGTTCGGGGAGAATGAGCCATTTCACGCCGGCGCCGGCGTCGGCCGGATTTTTTTCTCCTTCGGCGGCGCGGACCAGGTTGGAGTTTTCGTAGTAGTTGAGCATGCGGACGTCGAAAGGAAGCTGCTGTTTGGCATCGGCCACTGGTTTTTGATCGAGCAGACTTTCCTGCAACAATCGCTCGGGGACGATTGTAACGTCGTCTTCGGTGGCGCTGGCGTTTTTATCGATGATGGCTAGTTCGATCTGGCGGATGTCGGCGGCGTAATTGACGGTGCGGCCTTCGGCGACGGTCATCTGCTCTTCTTTATGTAGAAAATGCACGACGAGTTCGTTGGCCATGATGAGGGCGACGCCGGCGTGGAGCAAAACTATGCCGGCACGCTTTCGAAACACCAGAATGCAGCCGACGAGCAGAATTCCCGCGGCTGCTTCGGCTTTGAGGAGTTGCCACAGAATTCGCATGGCTGACGGATTGAGGCCGCTGGGATCGACATGAAAGAGCAAGAACGCCAACAGTGCGAGCAGGGCCGTGCCGATTCCGATGAGGACTCCCCGTTCGAGTTTGCGGCTGGCATCGATTTGAAACAGCGTCCAGGCGATGCCGACGCATGCGCAGGCCAGACCGCCTAAGAATATTTTCCAGAGCGTGAGCCATTGGATGGGAGAACTGGCCTGAGAGCCGTCTTTATCGGGGCCAGCAACGATTACGAGCCACGTGACGAGGCAGCCCACGATAATGACGCCCACACCGGTCCAAAGGCGCGTGCCGCGCGATTGGACTTTGAATCGCAAGCCGTGCGCGGCCAGCAGATTGACGGCCATCAATCCGCCAATGGTGAAGCCGCCGGGGAAGGGGATGCTACCGGGCAAATTCAGCAGGGCCGGATATTGCGAAAACCAAGCGGGCGGGAAAAACGTTTTCAGTTCGATCCAGGCCAGCGGCGTGCGGAAGTAATTGTGCAGCACCCACCAAATATCGTGGCGCGCCTGGGCCAGGGTGCCGGCGAGGATCAGAACGATCGCCAGGCTAAACAGCGTTACGGTGAGCTTGAGGGAAGCCAGCGGTTTGAGAATTGATTGGATGGTCGCCAGACCGGATGGCACCGCCTGCGCGCGGCCCGCAACACGCAGTTCGGATGTGCCGCTATGTAACGCTCCGGTTGCCATGCGATTGTTTCTTGCTTTATTTTCCGGACGGCTGGAATTTTACTGAGCCGACGAACTTTTCGAAGTTGGCTTGCTGCTGCTGGGCCACGGGGGCTTCGGCTTTCAGGGCGAAAATCCAATTCATGCCGTCGTGCGGCACGACGACGGCGGTGATTGCCGGTTGCGAGGTGGCGCCCGTTGGACCAACCAAGCGTACCAAATGAGCGGCGTTGCCATCTACTTGATACGGTTGTGCCTGGGCTTTCAGTTCGTCTTCGGAAGCGGGTGAAAGGCCTAATTGGCTGCGCCAGCGGTTGACGTTGGCGGCAATTCCGCCAGGGTTTTCCGGCAATGGGGTGACGGTGATTTCCGGCCGCGAAGAATTTTCGCTCACTTTGAAAGCTACTACGGCGAAGGTGGGAAGTGGTGCGGATTTCCAGTCGGTGGGGGCCGTAAATGTGAAAGGCACATCGGAATCTTGCGCGGCAGGCGGTAAGGAACGAGCGGTGAGTGATGGGTGGCCTTTCTCGTTCACTGCGTCTGCGTTCGATGCGGCGGCCATGGGTGGGTGGTTAGATGGGACAGTATCGGTGACTGGCGGATGTCCAGCAGGTAATTGAGCGCTCGTGTCGGGATGACCCGGTGGCAAATTCCCACGCTGAGCTGGGCTGCTGGCAGCGCCACCGGCAAATGGAGGCTGCATGCCGTCGGATTTCATGTGGCCGGTGAGATCGACGAGCGTGGCGGTGGCTTGGCCTTCGCCCGCCAATTGCAGCGACCGAGTTTCGTTTGTCAATTCAGCGGCGGTGAGCGGCTTGAGTTGCATTTGGCCGCGCCAGCGATTCACGTTGGCGAGCAATTGCTCAGCTTGGCCAGTTGATGACCAGGGGAGAGAAGTTACCGACACTTCGAGCGGCTTTGATGACGACGGTTTTGCGGAGGTATCTGCCGCAGCCGTATCTGTGGCAGGCTCAGCCGGCAACACAAGCGTGGCGAACCGCATTTGCGAGCCGGGCTTTTGTTGCCAGCCGTCGGGAAGTTTCCACTCGGGTTTGCCGCCGGCGGATTTGGGGAAGTTGACAGATTTAATCAGTGATTCAAATGTGTCGGCATAGTTGCCGACAGCGTCAGCGGGGCCGGAGAGTTTGAAGAACCATGCAGTTTGGGTGTGGGGCACAATGGCGGCTAGCATGCGGTCGGGCTCAGCGTTATTGCCAGCAGTTTCGCTTTCGTTGCCTGGTGCTGGTTCCGGCACGTCAACCGGCAGATTGACTTCTTGCTCTTTTGGCACCCGGTAATGGACGATTTGATCGGATTTTTGGCAGCCGCTGGCGGCGAAAGCCAAAATCAGCGCGACGGGCGGCAATATCCACCGGCGGCAGGAGCGAACAGGTTGGCAGTCCATTAACATTTTAGATAGCGCGGCAAACTAACCGCGAATGCAAAAGGGGCGCTACGGCGGGGTTGGGCGCGCCACTTCGTTGGCAGAGCAAAGTTCGATTTCTATCTGCGATTATAAAGCGGCC
>DASXPQ010000177.1:0-4219 GCA_036493575.1 Pirellulales bacterium | reverse complement strand
TTTCCGCCGCCGCCTTGATTGTTACCCTGCGAACTATTGTCGGGCAGAATCAGATTGGAACGCGCTGCCTTGTTGCCCTGACGGAAATTGCCTGGCGGATTGGAATCGTTGTCGTTTTGGCTGTAGCCGTTGTAGAGATTCGGGCCGCCCGTTTTATTCTTTTGGTCAGCGTTGTTGTCGCCGAGGATAGGATTATTGCCGCCCCCGCCACCTCCTGCAGCCCCACCCGCGCCGCCAAGATTCTTCCCAGTGTTTTTGTTCTGGCTGAGGTTATTGTTCAGAACTTGAGCGCCGTTGTTCTCGCCGAGATTCTGGCCGTCATTCCCAGCGTTTTGGCCAAGATTGCGGTTATTGAATTTCTGGCCGTTGTCATTACCGCGCTGGCCAAGTCCGTTGCCGGCTTGGTCTTGGTTGTTGCCCTGGTTGTTGGCCGATAGCTTCATGTTTGAGGCAGCCGCAGTGGGGAGCTTGAACTTACCGAGGTTGGCGGTGCCGGCGTTGCCGCCAGCGCCCGCGCCTTGATTCGCAAGGCCGAGATTATTCTTCTGTCCATTCAGGCCTGCGCCGGACTGACCGCCGAAACCCTTGGCTTTGTTTTTAGTCTCGATGTTGTCGCGGTCCAGGGCGACTTGCTGCAGTTCGTTGCCCTTATTGGCAAGCGCTTTGCGATCGGCGAGCGAAACTTCGTGGAATTTGAAATCGGATTTGCCGGGATCTTTCGCCACGTCTTTCAGCGACGAGACAAGTGCCATGTTAGCGCCTTTAGCGCCGGGATTGTTTTTCATCCATTGTTGCTGCGCGGCGAACGTGTGGGCCGGGCGAAGGGCCTCGTCACGGCGCAGAGTGTCGAAATGCTGCTGCGTATGAGCGAGCCAATTGCGATCGTTGATGGAATTATGCCAGCGGTAATAGGTGAAGAGCGGATCGCAGCGTGGGCGGCTACCGATGGTAATGGAAAACCAGGGGGAGAAACCAATACCGGCGTAGCGCGGTGCAAAA
This sequence comes from Pirellulales bacterium, assembly GCA_036493575.1. Taxonomy (GTDB): domain Bacteria; phylum Planctomycetota; class Planctomycetia; order Pirellulales; family JADZDJ01; genus DATJYL01. The sequence continues at coordinate 3,220 of DASXPQ010000177.1, read as the reverse complement.
TAATCGCCGAAGTAATATGAGCAATAGGACGGCCTGACGAACAAGCAATCGTTAAACAGCCCGATGTTGAACACCACGCTGGGCGTCCACACGAATGCGGGCTGCGCGTAAATGGGCTGGGCGAAATAGACCGGGGCGAACAAGCAACCGCGGCGAGTCAGCTCGTAATCCCAATAGCCATTGATAAACACGTAACCACCGGGCGTCCAGGAATAGTGAGCGGGAATCCAAATCCAGTTTGGTCGGGCGACAGTCCAATAGCCGGGGCGCCAAAGGTAGTCGCTGTTTTGATAAACGTATGTACCGGGAATCCAGAATTGGTTGTCGGCGGGCTGCGGACTGGACGGACCGTTTTCCAAGGATTGCGGCGGCTGGGGCAGATAAGAGACTTCTTGTTTGGCGGTAGAGGTCCAGAGGCCGGGGGTCCATTGGAAGCCACCGTCGGCTTTGTTCCAGTAACCGGGCACCCAAGTTTGTCCCGGCGGGGCGGCGCGCAGTACGCCGCTGACCCAAATGAAATCGGTGCGATCGTCGTCCCAGGACCAGTAGCCGGGAATCCAGACGATGTTGTCGCCTTCGGGTTGCTCTGCCGGCGGGATTTCCTTGATTGGATCGGGGGGCTGCTTCTTCACTACGGGGCCGGGTTGAGGATCGAGATCCAAAGGTTTGGCAAAAGCCTCGTGGATTGGGCCCTGCGAGAGAACTTCAGCGCCTTTGGGCGTGGTGGACGAATCGTCGCCTGGGGCTGGCGCGGGAGGAATAAGGGAAGGAGCAGCCATATCGCCAGGAGCGGGAGCATCGGCGGCCGAGGCGGTCGCTACATCCAATTGGACAAGGGGACCAGTGAACCCATTAACGATCCATGAAAGTCCGAACGCGAGTGCGAATAGTATCGCCAAAAACATCCTGTGAAGGCGGGGCCTCATGGAAAATACTCCTGGGCGGAAATGTTGTCTTTCCGATGACAAACTGGTGCGCAACGGACTATTAGGCGCGAGGTTTTTACGATTGCCCCATCTATATGCATTCGTTGTGCCGAAGATGACAGCAGTCTAGAACCCTCTATCCATTATACGGATAGTCTTTGATTCAGCACGCGCGGGGAGGAAAAATGTTGCTTTTTGGCAACAATTCGATGCAGCCGGGGTGGGTTTATCGGCATGATTTGTATGGGACGTACCGCGTTGATTTGACTGTGGAAAGTTGATAAACCACAGGCCGATCTTGCCTATTTTGTAATGAAAGCCGTAAAGGAACTGGCATGTTAACTGTTGTCTTGCTGATTTGCTCCAACGCGTTCATGACGATTGCCTGGTATGGGCATTTGAAATTCAGAGCGATTCCATTGGTGACCGCCATTTTGGTGAGCTGGTCGATTGCGCTGTTGGAATATTGTTTTCAGGTGCCGGCCAATCGGTATGGATATGCCAGTCCGCTCGAATCTCTGGGTCGCTCGAACGACGATGCTGAACAATCGGTATGGCAACGCTGGTGGCACGCGAAGTTTACGGGGCCACAGTTGAAGATTCTGCAGGAGGTGATCACGATTTCGGTGTTCGTGATTTTCAATTGGCTGTACTTGAAAAACGCCATTCGGCCGACTGATTGGGTGGCATTTGGACTGATTATTTTGGCCGTGGTGGTAATGATGTGGCCACGCTGGGCGGAGGCCAGCGCTGAGCAACGAGTTGGCTTAGGCGCAGGAGGCGGGCAGGTTTTGCAGCTCGATCAGGGAGCGAGTAGCAAACGGCCGGGGGATTCCAGGTAGCCGATGACTTCGTTCAAGAAGCGGCTGGCAGCGGCGCCATCGACGACGCGGTGATCGTAAGAGAGGCTGAGGGGCATGGTGAGACGCGCCTCGATTTTATCGTCGGTGGTGACCACGGGCACTTTGCGAGAGCGGCCGGCGAGCAAAATTGCGACTTCCGGATGATTGATGATTGGCGTGGAGTACTGACCGCCGACGGCGCCCAGATTGCTGATGGTGAAGGTGCCGCCGCGCAAATCGTCGAGCGTTTGCTGGCCGCGACGGACCTTGTCGGCCAAGGCTTGAATGCCCTGGGCAATTTGCGGGATCGAGAGGCCATCGACGCCGCGCAAGACGGGAACAATCAACCCACGGTCGGTATCGACGGCGACACCCAGATTGATGTACTGCTTGTAAATGATCTCGCCCGTTTCCATGTCGACCGAGGCATTGACCGTGTGATGATCTTTCAATGCCAGGGCGACGGCTTTGAGGACAAAGGCGAGCGAGGTGAGTTTGATGCCGGAATCGGCATAGGTGGCGGCGCTTTCTTTACGGAGGCGCTCCAGCTCGGTAATGTCGGCGTCGTCGAAGTTCGTGAGGTGCGGAATGGTGGTGGCCGAGCGGACCATGTTGGCCGCAATGGTTTTGCGGATTTTCGACATGGTTTCGCGGCGGATGGTGCCGTAATTGTCACGCTCCACGGCGCCGGAGGGGGGCGCTGGGCCGGCTGAGCTGCCGGCGACTGCCGTGGCATGGCGAACGGCATTAATGACATCTTCTCGAGTGATGCGGCCGTCGGTACCGGTGCCTGGCACACGTGACAAGTCGACGCCTAATTCTCGGGCCAAGCGCCGGACGGCCGGGCCGGCGGGAGCGCTGGGCGATGAACTTGAATCTTGATCGAACTCTTCGTCAACGTCCGTTCCGGCGGGAGTCGTTTCGGTTTGGTTGACTGCTGCCACAGGCACCGGAGGCGGTGGTGATTTAGTTGGAGGGGCCGCGGAAGATGAGCGGCCGTTGCCGTCGCGATTTGGCGATTGGCCGGGAGACGATTGAGCAGGTGTTTTTACTGCGGCGGGAGCGGATGCCGGTTTTGATGCGGGAGCTTTTGATGGCGCTGTGGTTTGAGGCGCGGCTTTGGGCGCTGATTTTGCCGGGGCGCTGGCTTGCGCGGCGTGTTTTGATGGAGCCGCTTTAGCGGGAGCTTGCGCGCCGGCGGCGGCTGCTTCCAGGCTGAGAATGAGCTGGCCGGGTTTTACGGTCTGGCCTTTGGCGACGTGAATTTTTGTGACTTTACCGGCCACATCGGACGGAACCGAAATCACCGCTTTGTCGGTTTCCAGCTCGATGACATCCTGCTGAGACTTAACGACGTCCCCTTCTTTAACCAAGACGGACACGATGTCGCCGGATTCGATATTTTCGCCCAGGTCGGGCAGTTTAAAGTCGGGCATATCCAGGAATGATGGG
>DASXPQ010000176.1:0-3485 GCA_036493575.1 Pirellulales bacterium | reverse complement strand
AGTCCTGTGTGGTTAAACGTCGGTGATTCCCGGTCAGCGACTGCTGGCCGACGCCGCGGATTCACGCTGGTTGAATTGCTGGTGGTGATCACCATTATTGGCGTTCTGGCCAGCATTGCCTCGGTGGTCATGTTCAAAGGCTTGTCGGCAGCCAAACAATCGCGCACGTCGGCAGAGGTCACCAATTTGGCCAGCGCCATGGAAGAGTTCAGACGGGCCTACGGCGATTATCCGCCTTCGTTTCTTGATCAAAGCGACGTCAATGCCCGAGCCTTAATCATTCGTTTTTTGGCCAAAGCTTTTCCGCGTTGCAATCCAAACGCGGAAGCGTCTTACATCCCCTGGAGTGACGGCAGCAACACATTCTATCCATATTTGGACAGTAGCGGCACGTTTCAATTGTGGAGTCCGATAGGAGCGACGCAGTCGGGCGCCAAGCCTATGACGCCCTCGCAAGCTCTGGTGTTTTGGTTGACGAGCATTAGCAAAGACCCGGCCCATCCGTTATCGGCGCCGACGGCCGATCGGGTATCGTTTTTTGATTTCGACAACGCCCGCATCACGCGCATGAATACTACTGGAACCAGCGGCTATGGCACCTCTGGTTCGGCGTGGACGTTGGTAACATCGGCAACAACACCTTCGCTCGCGACCCCGCCGACGACGTTTACGCTCGCCACGAATACGGCTTGCCCGATGTACAACCCTGGCGCCTATTTGCCGCGCGACGGCAATCAACAGGGCTACGTGTATTTTGAAGCCCGGTGTTATTTATTCCATGCACTGTTTCTGCTGGCGAACTATCCGCCGGCTGCGACTGCCGCCACACCGCCGCCGCTAAATAACCCGCCGGTTCCGTACTTGTCGCGATCGGCGCCTTGGGATACCAACAGCAACGGTTATTTAGACGCGGGCCAGCCAACCACGTTAATGACTTTTGATGTTCCGACCGGATCGAATTTGGCACTCACTCCCGCTTCCTTCACTGGGTTCCAAAATCTGTGCGTGAATCCCAAATCGTTCCAGATTATTTCAGCCGGGTTGGATAACGATTTTGGACAGGTAAATCGCACCGGCAAGCCAAGTTCCGGCGCTGCGCCGATAGGACAGGCCAGAGGTACTTACAGCCCGACCGGCAGCGCTAGCGGACTTTCATACTTCATTTTTTACAAGTCATATCCCGACGGGCAGGGTTACGACAACATTACCAACGCCGACGACGACAATATTACCAACTTCAGTGAAGGACCGCTGGGAAGTGTGAAACCGCAGTAGGCGGTAGGCAGGGCTGCGGATGGAATGGAGAATCGAAATGCACGGTGCAGGTTACAGAATGCTGAATGCAGATTGTCACAATCCGTTTCGCACCGTGCGAGCCGCTTTTACGCTGGTGGAACTGCTGGTGGTTATCACCATCATGGGCGTGCTAACGTCGATCATTCTCTTCGCACTGGCCGGCGCGCAGGAATCGGCCAAGGCCGACAAAACCCGCAGCACCATCAGCAAGCTTAACTCGTTGGTGATGGCGAAGTACGAAAGCTATCGCACGCGGCGGGTGCCGGTGGATTTGAAATTGGTGGCGGTCTACAAAGGCTACATGTCTGCCGGCCAAACCACCAACACTACTCAACCTCTGGCGCGGACTAAGGTCGATGTGATTCGAGAGCTCATGCGCATGGAAATGCCCGATCGATATTCGGACATTACAGATAATTCTGTTACGGCATGGACTGACCCGGGGACGGGGGCGACCGTTCATATGGCGCGGCCGGCAGTCAACCAAGCCTACTTAAATGCCATTTCCGGCGGCCCGATTACTGCTTATGAATCTGCAAAGTGTCTGTATTTATTGGTAAGTCTTGGTTTGGACGATCCGGACGTGATGGCGGAGTTTTCAGAAGACGAAATTGCCACTGACACCAGAGATCATATGCGCTATTTCGTCGACGGTTGGGGTCAACCAATTTTTTTCCTGCGCTGGGCGCCCGGATTCAGTTCCCCACTGCAACCTTCGGATGTCAATGCCAAAGACGCTCTGAACAATCCAAAGAGCAAAGTTGTATTTGTCACTTCGCATGATCCTTTCGATCCGCTGAAAGCTTACATTCCGACGGTTGCAAGTGATCCGTTTTACAATCCTGGTGCGTTGGCTACTCAGCAAATTCATCCGCCTTTATATCCGTTGATTTATTCCGCGGGTCCGGATCGAATTTTCGACATTTTTGTGAATACGAAACCCGACTTCCAGTATTCCACGACGGATCCGCCCAATGATCCTTACACCGCTCCGCCGGGTGGGCTGTTTGGTGCACCGACAGATCAAGACAGCGACTTCACACCATCCGGCGTAACCACCGGCGATGGTGTTGACAATTCAATCGACAACATCACCAACCACGATTTATCGGTAACACAGTAACAGGGACCGGTATGCAGTAGGCAGTATTCGGTATGCAGTGAGCGGCAATTGAGCGGAGAAGTGTCATGCGCAGTGCAAATTGCAGAATGAAGATCGCAGAATCGACTGCCAAGCAAGCTTGGCCGGCGAACGTCTGCACTGCGCTAACTGACTACAAATCACCGACCCGCGCCGGCTTCACCCTGGCCGAGCTAATGATCGTCATTCTGATCATTTGCGTGGTCACCATCGCCACCATCCCGCTGCTCCAGCCGGCAATGGATAGCCGCCGCATTCGCGAGGCCGCTCGCATTGTCAGTTCGCAGTTTGCTGCGGCGCAAAATGAGGCCGTGGCTAGCGGACATACGGTTGGCGTGTGGCTGGAAAAACTTCATCTCGGCGGCCCGGTGGCGGGCCCTACGACAACGAGCATCGCCACGGAAGGCAATTCGTGCATGGATATGTATTTGTGCGAGAACCCGCAGCCTTATGCCGGCGAGTCTGCCAATGCCACCTGTCAAGTTTCTTTCGTCTCGGAAGCGCTGGACCCTCAAGGCATAAGAGTTAACGTCAACATTTACTTTCCTACGGGAACTTTTACTCCCGCCGGAATTGTTCAGCTCGGCGATCAAATTGTTTTCAATTATCGTGGCACCAGCTATATGATCGACGGCCCTGACTCCGATGGAGATGGGTTTCTCGACCAAGTAGATGACATTACGCCTGTTACAGCGCACGCCATTCTGCAAGATCATGCGAGTAGTTGGCCACAAAGTCCGGCAAAGTCGGCTCCGGTGTCGTACCAAATTTTGCGGTTGCCGGTAAAGTCGGTGAATACGGCGGTGCAGTTGCCTAATGGATCGGTCATTGATTTGAGCTTTTGCGGGATGGGCAACCCCAGTACTTCGTCGAGCGATGTCGGCTGGTTTGGAACCCTAGTTACACCTCCGCCGCAGAGCTTGAGTTTCAATCAGGATACCCATTCTTTGGCTGTCCTATTCGATTCGTCAGGCCGGCTAGCAACCTTGTATGTGAACGGTGCTCGCTACGACGTGACGGCGCCACTGTATTTTCTGATTGGTAAGCG
>DASXPQ010000175.1:0-5105 GCA_036493575.1 Pirellulales bacterium | reverse complement strand
CTCGCCGGCGGTCATTTCGCGCTTGCGGAGCAGACGCAAGATTTCACGGCGGGTGGGATCGCCCAAGGCTTGAAAGGCAGCGTTCATGGGGATTGGCTAACTGGTTATTCGTTATTTCGCCAACTACCGAAATATAACAATCTGTGGAGAGCGAATCAAGAGATGAGAAATAAAACGATTTGGTGTAAAAGATTCCCCCCAATTCTGGTATGACGGCTAGATTGGAACCGCTCGAAGGTGGTAGCGATGAAACGGGAGGTAGCCGTTCGCTGGGGAGTGGCGCGGGCAATGGTTTGAACACCATAGCGAAGGTGGCGCGCAATGGTTAAAATTGCCAGATTCGGAAGGAAATTTACGTCGGAGGATATCTGTGGCTACGCAAACGCATGCTTCGCTGCCTATTTCGGATCACAAGCCAACGCCATATCAGGGGCCTAGCCGCGACGAGGTTTTGGCACTGCGGCAGCAGTATTTGACGCCGGGGTTGATTACGTTCTACAAAGAGCCGTTGCTCGTGGTCGAAGGGCACATGCAGTATTTGTGGGATGAAAAGGGGAAGCAATATTTGGATGCGTTTGCCGGCATTGTTACCGTCTCCGTCGGGCACTGCCATCCGCAGATTGTGAAGAAGGTGCAGGAACAGATCGGCAAGTTGCAGCATGTGACGACGATTTACTTGCATCCTACGATCGGGCAATTCGGCAAGAAACTGGCCGAGCATTTTCCGGAGGGGAGCAATCTTTCGGTTACGTACTTTACGAACTCGGGGAGCGAAGCGAACGAGGTTGCGATACTTTCGTCGCGTGAGTTTACCGGCAATACGGAAGTGATTAGCCTGCGGAATGCTTATCACGGCGGCACGCAGGCCACGATGGCGCTGACGGCGCACAGCACTTGGAAGTTCAAGACGAATCCGACGATTAACGTGAAGAATGCGCTGGCGCCATATTGCTACCGGTGCCCTTACGGATTGGAATATCCGAGTTGCGGATTAAAGTGTGCCCATGACGTGGAGAACGTGATTAAGTACGAAACGAGCGGGCAGGTGGCGGCGTTTATTGCCGAGCCGATTCAAGGGGTGGGTGGGGCCGTGACACCGCCGCCGGAGTATTTCAGTATTGTGTACGACATTGTGCGCAAGGCGGGCGGGCTGTGCATTGCCGACGAAGTGCAGACGGGTTTCGGCCGCACCGGCGAGCATTTTTGGGGTTTTGAAAACTTTGGTGTGACGCCGGATATGGTGACGATGGCCAAGGGGATTGGGAACGGTGCGCCGCTGGGAGCCTGCACCACGCGAATGGAAATCGCCAAGATGATGAAGAACCGAATTCACTTTAATACTTATGGCGGCAACCCGATTTCGATGACGCAGGGTTTGGCCACGTTGGAAGTAATCGACAAAGAGAACATTCAGCAGAACGCCAAGAAAGTCGGCACGCATTTAAAGAATAAGCTGAAGGAATTGCAGGAACGGCACAAGCTGATTGGCGAAGTGCGCGGGCTGGGGCTGATGCTGGGTGTGGAATTGGTGCGCGACCGCAAAACGAAAGAGCCTGCCAACACCGAAGCTGCGGATGTGATGGAAATGTGCAAGCAGCGTGGGTTGATCATCGGGAAGGGCGGATTGTACGGCAATACGCTGCGGATCAAGCCGCCGATGTGTATTACGACCGACGATGCGGATTTTATGGTGGATCGCTTGGATGAAGTGTTGGGAGAGATTGAGGCGCGAAAGTAATCAGTGTTGATCTCCCATGAATCTGAAGATGTGGATGATTGTATCAGTGGAAAGTGAGACAGATTGGCCCGCGAAGGAGATGACGGTCGAGTTTAGTGGGCGAACTTTGATACTCAGGCCGCCGCGAGACGACTGCAACGCTGCTGCTGATATCAGAACCGAGTATCTACATCCCGATGGCGAGAAAGATGCACTAAATGTGGTGTTTCAGTTTCTAAGCACAATATCCTGGTGGTACAACTGTCCTGTTTTTGCTCGGAGTCGCACTGCATGCACAGCTTCGTCTATGCGTTTTGGCAAGGACCGGATTGGCCCAATACTCCAATTTCCGTATTTGGTGCCGGAGATAAAAACGCACTCCGACCCAAAGGTTAGGCTAGCACTTTCTTTGTATCGTGAAGCTCGAACTGTTCGGAGTATTCCTTACGAGTTCCTTGGATACTTCAAGGTAATCAACATTTGTTATGACAGCGGCATTAAACAGATAGAATGGATCAATAAGACTGTTTCATTCTTGACAGAATTGCGAGCAAAGGAACGACTCAACCAACTTGCGATTGAACCGGATATAGGAAACTACATGTTCGTTTCTGGTCGCTGCGCAATTGCCCACGCATCACAAAATCCAGTAGTTGATCCTGATAATCCAAATGACCTCTTTAGATTGAGTGCCGACATGCCTGTTGTGCGAGCGTTGGCCGAACACCTAATCCGACAAGAGCTTGGCGTTCCGCGATTTTTTAACTGACCCGTTCTCTTCATTTAACTCACCTGCCATGGCTGATTTATCTACTGTCGTTAATGGTTTGAAGCTGCCGAATCCGTTTGTGATTGGGTCCGGGCCGCCGGGGACGAATGCGAATGTGATTGGGAAGGCGTTCGATGAGGGCTGGGGGGCGGTGATTTGCAAGACGGTCAGCCTGGATTCGTCGAAAGTGATTAACGTGCAGCCGCGGTATGGGCGGTTGCGCGCGGCGGAATCGAATGAGATTATCGGATGGGAAAATATTGAGTTGATTAGCGATCGACCTTTTGAGACATGGCTGGATGAGTTCAAGCAGGTGAAGGATAAGTATCCGGACCGGGTGCTGATTTGCTCGATCATGGAGGAGTTCCGGAAAGATGCGTGGGTGGAAATTGTGGAGCGCTGCCAGGACGTGGGCGTGGATGCATTTGAGTGCAATTTTTCCTGCCCCCACGGTTTGCCGGAGCGTCGGATGGGCTCGGCGATGGGGGAGAATCCGGAAATATTGACGGAAGTTTGCCAATGGGTGATGAGCGCGGCGAAGGTGCCGGTGTGGGCGAAGATGACGCCGAATGTGACGCACATCGAAGATCCGACGCGGGCGGCTTTGAAGGCTGGCTGCGAGGGGGTGAGTGCGATCAATACGATTCGCAGCGTGATTGGCGTCGATTTGGAAACATTGCGGCCGGAGCCCAGCGTAGAAGGGTACACTACGCCGGGCGGGTACTCCTGCAAAGCGGTGCTGCCGATTGCGCTGCGGATGTGCATGGAGATTTCCCAGGTGATTAAGAAAGAGTTTCCAGGGCGCACGTTGTCGGGCATTGGCGGAGTGGAAACGGGGAACGATGCAGCTCAGTTTATTTTGCTGGGAAGCGACACGGTGCAGGTTTGCACGTACGTGATGAAGGTGGGTTACCGATGCATTCACGACATGTGCAAAGAGCTGTCGGCATTCATGGACAAGCACGGATTCAAATCGCTGGCCGATTTCAAAGGGCACAGTTTGCAATACTTCACGACGCATTACGATTTGGTGGCCCGACAGGCGGAAGCGCGCAAGGCCAAGGCGGCGGCATCGAAAGATGGCAAAGCGATTCGGGCTGATAGCGAATGGAAGGGTGATGAGTTTGTGAAGCAGACGGATGCGCTGGCCAGAGGGTAGGCGGTAAGCGGTAGGCAGTATGCGGTGGACGATGGCGAAATGACTCGCCTATTACGATTTGCGGATTAATATCGCAAAGCGCAGATCACAGGGCAAAGGAATCTATCGTGGATGCGGCCGGGGTTGTGGATCAATCGCTGGCGGAATGTCTGGACATGCTCCGGCGGACTTTCGATTTGGAGCGGATTGCTGGGCAAAGAATTTTTCTGCCCGACGTCGCAGAGTATTATCAGCAGAGCGACGCTGCGTATCGGCTGTTCCACTCCAGCGACGGCGCGCTACATTTAGCGCTGAACCGCGACGGCAGCTTCGATCCGGCGGGTTACTACGCACATGCGGAGATCGTTGAACGGCAGATCGGCGAATGTGCAGCCGAGCGAATTTTGGAAGCGGGGAGCGGCAACGGATTCAACACGCTGTATTTGGCTCGCAAACATCCGGGGCGGCAATTTGTGGGAGTTGATCTGACGGGGCAGCACGTGGCGGGAGCGCGCGAGGCGGCGCATGGGGCAACAAATTTAGAGTACGTGGAGGGGAATTACGAGTCGCTCGATTTTGCCGGCGGCGCGTTTGATGTTGCCTTCGGCGTGGAAACGTTTTGCCAAACGGACGACATGCGGCGGGCGCTTACGGAGATGCACCGAGTGTTGCGGCCGGGCGGGCGGTTAGTGGTGATCGATTGTTTCCGGCAAAGACCGCTGGATGAATTCGATGCGGATTTGCAATTGGCGGCGAAACTGGTGGAGAAGACGACGGCGGTGGATGGGTTTGCGGTTATCAGCCAGTGGTTGGATTTGGCGCGGTCGATTGGATTTACTGCGTTGGAAGTTGACGATGAGTCGGCGCATGTGGTTCACAACCTGGCGCGGCTGTATCGCTTGGCGCGCGGATTTTTCGACGATCCGGCGCTGGTGGAAACGGTGCGCGAAACCGTGCCGCCGTTGATGCTGCAAAATGCCATTTGCGGTTTGCTGATGCCGTACACGGTGGGGGGCGGAGCGCACGGTTATTACCGGGTGGCGCTGGCGCGATAAATGGGGTGAGATTGGAATCCTGTTAAACACACGGGTCCATTGGCTTTGCGTGCTGAATGGCCGGGGGCGACAATTGGTCGGCGGTTAGACGGATGGTTCGAAAGATGGTAGATTTCGCGCGTGGGGGACGATGCGAAAAACTACGGGCTGTGCCGGGATGAAAACGTTTCGTCGGCGGTCCGATCTGAAGGGGGCGGAGCTGCAAAAAACTGGCAGCAAATTAGCTCGGAAACACTTTCATAGAGGAGGAATGGTCATGCGAATGTACAAGGACTGTTTGAAAATGGTGGTCATCACCACCGTGGTAGCGTCGGCTACTGCAGCATTGGCCCAAGGGCCCGGGGGCGGCCGCGGAATGTTTGGCGGCGGGGGTCGGTTCAATGATCCGACGTTTTTGCTGGGTTCCGAGCAGGTGCAGAAGGAATT
>DASXPQ010000174.1:0-7970 GCA_036493575.1 Pirellulales bacterium | reverse complement strand
GGATACCTTGCCCCATCAGGATTTGTGGCTGCAATTAAGATGATGAAAGTAATCGGTACTAACATGATCGCCTAGCTGATTCAAATAACTTGCCCCACAAAATTCCCAGATCAGTGCTCTTTACGTCATGGTCTCAATTCTTCTTGGTGCTTAGAATGGGCTCCTTCCGAATATGATCTGGATTAGGGCGCAAATATTCGGAAATGTGCTTGATCGGTTTCAGTGTTGGCAATAAATCTGGCAATAAACTCGTGGTAAAGCCGGGCAACGAAGGGCAATCTTGAGCACTCGCCGAAAAAGATTCCACGACAAGAAACCATGGCGTGGAAAGTGTTTACAGAAAAGCGATTCAACTTTCCAATTGAGCTAGGGGTGCGAACGAGACTGAATCATATCAGACGCGATGAAAAGGCTGCAATGGCCGAAAGAAACGAGAGCAGGGCCGAGTCGCTTGTTCGCGCCATCGGCAAAACCCGATCGTTTTCGCCAGGGCAGATCGCTTAAGGTTACTACGATTCTTGCTGAGCAACTTGATCCGCCCAGAAATCGAATTGCGGATCGCCGGCGCGGAAAGTGAAAACTGCGTCGGGCAATGGGGGCGCGGTTTGGCTGCGCGGCGGAACGCGCACTAGCACGGCGCCGTCTGGACGGCGTTCGACAGTCCAGGAATCGGGCAACTGTGAATGGTCGGCGTCAGCAAGCATGCCGTGAAGTTCGCTATGGTGGGGGCCAAGCAGCAAGTGAATCGGCTCGGCCAAGGCGGGCGGGAAATCAAAACGGCCGGTATTGTATCGTGGAACGAAAATCGTTCCAGGTCAGAATTGCCGGCGTTTTGCAATTATGCCATGCAATTTGCAGCCAATTCGAGCGCCAGCAAACGGCGCTTGAGTTTGATTCCCTGTGGAGCAGAAAAACCGACCAATTTACCACTGCTTCCGATAACGCGGTGACACGGCACCACCAGCGGCGTGCGATTTTGCGACATGACGCGGCCCACAGCCCGCGCGGCGCCCGGCCTGCCAGCGGCGGCAGCCAATTCGCCATAAGTACAAGTTTCTCCCCAAAGAATACGGCGACAGCGAGCAATGACGCGACGAGAAAAGGGTGTGAGGTGCTCCAAATCGACTTCCACATCTTCAAACTGGTCAGGTTCGCCTTCCAGGGCGGCTGTAATACGATTAATTAGCGACCGATTCCAGACCGATGGCTTCGCGCCGTCGACTAGATCCGGCTTCAGCCCACTGAGCGCCGCCGCAGCATTCGGGTGCCCGAAGGTGAGGGCCCGCAATTGGGCGCCGCAACCGACGATGGCACACCAACCCAAGGAAGTGCGAAAGGTGGAAACTCGGTCGTGCATGTGCTAGGCCTCCGTGAATTTAAAAACAATCGATTATTGGCACGCCCATGAACGTATGAACAGATTACCGCACGGCTAAATAGCTGTAAAGGCAGGGGCAGAAAGAAGACTAAAAGCTTTGCCGGCGGCGCGGAGACCGCCTGCGGCACTGGTCCAGATTACCTTTGACAGGCCGCCGAGGCAGAATTTATACTGGCGCTTTCATGATAAACGCCAGTCCGCGCTCCTTGCCAATCGTACTTACCCGCTGCGAGCTATCAGGAGCAATATCGACATGACCAAATATGCTTCGTTGGCCGACGACTTCTACATCAACATGAATCTGAGCACAGAGATGGAGTTGCCGCAGCAGCGCGATACCGTGCTCCATTATTTTGAGCGGATTCAAAAGAGATATCCGGCAATGCGGAAGTTTTATTGCCGCGATAAGCGCGATTTTGTGTTGGAAGAGGACAAGGATCGTTCCCAATATCGTTGGACCACGGTAGAAACGCGGCGGTTGTGCTCGGGGCAGGTGAACCCCGCCACCGTGGAAGAGGCGTTGGAGCAGCATCGGCTGGTATTGGAAATGGCGCCGTACATGCTGTCGGTGAGCCCGCTCGATTGCGAGGCGCTGGACCTCTTGTTCGGTTTCGATTTCACCTATCGCGGGAATCATAATCAGCTGGTAGCCGAGGCCTTAGGAGTTTGCCCGGCGATGGAACGGCTACTGGAAATTCCCGGCGGTGGCGTGATCAATTTTGAGCCGTCGTTGACGTTATCCCTGGAAGAAGGGTGTCGCACTCAGGTACGGGTGAGCGTTGAAAATCGTACCAACGCGTATCAAATCAGGACTGGCGAGTATCCGGAAGAACAGTTGAGCGTGTACGTCACTGCCAGGCAGTACGGCAGCTTGGAGCCGGATCGCACTTATGTGCAAGTGGTGGATCATTTGGCCAAGGTCTGCCAAGAAGTGGTGGATCAATACGTCACAGAAAGTGTGCTCCGTCCGTTGCAACGAACAATTGCACTGCGGTAAGCCGCATGGAATAAGTCGAATCGCAATTGAAGCATTCGCATCGATAAAATGCCAATTTCTTTATGGCAAATAGACCTCTAGCTCACATGGGGTATGCAGTTGTAGGGGTTGTGCCGGCTCTATAGTCAGCCTACGGCACGCACGTGTTTTCTCGCCCTTTGCCCGTGCGGCGTCATGCGATCCACGGAGCCGATGAACCCCGGGCAAGGTAAGTTGTTAATAGGGTCACGCATTATCGGGGCCCTGGATCCGGCTCCGGACCCGTGCCGGCTTCTGAGTTTCGTCCAAGGCAGAGTGGAGGGCTATCTTCCATGCGTATCCGCAAACGATTATTTGTGGACCACAAGGTGCAAGGCGTGCTTATGCTGCGCGCCGTCGTGTATTGGCTATGTTGTTTGGCAACCTTTGGCCTGGCTCTGTTAGCATGGGAGCTATTGACCGGTCCCAATCAGCCGCTGTTGCAATACTTCGTCGACGCTTGGCACTATTTTCTGCCCACAGCGATTGTTTCAGTGGGAATTTTGCCGCTACTGTTGTACGACATTTTGAAATTGAGCAACCGATTCACGGGTCCGCTGTTTCGGCTGCGCCGTGAACTGCGGCGCTTGGCAGCCGGCGAAACGGTTGCTCCAATTCGATTCCGCACCGGAGATTTCTGGCCCGAATTGGCGGACGAGTTTAACGCCACTTCGCAGCGCATGGAAATGCTCGCAGCCATGGCCGAGAATGGTTGCAAGATCGCAGATCGCAGCGAGCGGACAAGCGCCGGCACACCGGCAACGGCGGCCGCAAGCTCGCAAAAGCGCGGCAGCGCTGTCCCAGTTACCGGGACCGCAGCTTCAAACCCCTTACAAGACGGCTCACTTCCCGATCAGTTGTTCGATCTACCGCGCTCCACTCAACAACTGTCTTGACGAAGTGTTTCTAACGGCGATTCCCTCCGCGGCCACGACCCCGACCACGGCCGCCACGCTGGCCACGGGAATGGGAATGCTGTGAACTGTGGGGCGCACTGGCCCGAGTCTGGAGATTTCCCTCGATGATCATGCCGATGGCTTCTGTCCAAGTAAGGATGTCGCGGACAGAATTTCTGCCGGAGTGATTCTCGTCGGCATCCAGGGACGCGTCATCGTGCTCGTCCAATTCGGCCAGTGAACCAGCCGATTCCGAACCCAACTGGTCGTCGGACCGGCCGGGTTCTGCACCAAAGTGCGATTCCGCATCAGCGAAATCGAGCGACGCGATGTCAGCGGCATCGGCCAAATCCTCGTCCGAAGAGACTTCGAGGAAGGCAGTATCGTCGTCGGATTGACTGGTTTCGTTGCGATGATTGTCAGGCCGAGGTTCGGTGCGATCCGGACGACCGCCCCGACCACGGCGGCGACGCCGACGCTTGTGCAAACGATCATCAAGGCCGCTCTCTGGCTGATTTCCTCCGCTTGGTTCGGCCGGTAAATCTTCCGTAAATGAGGGCGGAACGCCAATTGAATCGTCGGTGGCAGGACGCTCAGAATATGGTTCGCGCTGGTTGTTGTCGTATGGACGACTCTCCCGCTGCTGGTAGCCGGGCCGACCGCCGCGTCCTTCACGTCCCTGCTCGCCGCGGCCTCGGCCACCTCGTCCACGGCGACGTCTGCCGCCGGGACGGTTTTCGCGCTGCTGGTCAGTGGGCGGCCGATCTCGGTAACCCCCATCGTCGCGCTGATTAAAGTCGGGCGGCGCTGTGTCGTCGTAGACAGGTTTGGTGTCGTCGTAAAGATTGCTGCGGCGTTGCTGGCTATCATCGTCACGCCAGCGATCGCTGTTAGATGGCCGATGATCGACGTCATCATCCTGCTGACCATATGCCTCGTCTCGCGGACGGCTCTCGTCGGTTTCGCGCTTAGTTGAAAAGGAACTTGGCGGTGGAAAGCCGAGCAATTCGGCGACGGGATCATTAACCGACGGCTCCCCTTCAGACTGCGGCGACACTTCCAGGCCCAATTCGCCTGCCAGCGCGTTCCAATCGGACTTCGATTTTTTCGAAGGCGGGACAGGCGCAGACGATGGCTGCGCTCGCTGCTGCGGTTTCGACGCCGGTGGCGGCTGAGGAACTGGGGGCTCCTCGCCAGGCTGAACACCAAGTTGATCGGCGAGTGAACGCCACGGATCGTTGGGATCGTCGCTCATGATAGTCCTTAATCTTTATCGCTGCCCACAGGCCACAGGTTGCCGGTGTGCGTATGTTAATCGAGATAACTGCAATCCAATGCGATATGCACTTGTTAGTATAGAGCGATTCCTAGGAACTGTGAAGGCGGACCGCAATGGTGGCTAGCCGCGGAAATCCCTTCGTCCGCACCACGACTGGTAAAGTAAATGCTGAATCCACTTGGTCGGGGCTCACGGAACGACGTAGAATTACGCGGACCTGTTCAATACGAAAATGACATGAGTTCTCGTTCAACCATTACTGGCGTCGGAAGCTCCAAATGCGTGGAGGAAGTCGAGGTCCGCGGCCATATTATCGACAGTTTAATTCTGCCGAAGATTTTGGACGTGATTACCACCGGCGGCGGCGCATTTCAAATTAAAAATATTGTCATTGGCCAAAGCCGGGCCGATGCCAGCCACGCGCTGTTAGAAGTGCGGGCACCGACGGCGGAAAAGCTTTCGGAGATATTGGCGCAAATTGCCGATCACGGGGCGGTGCCGACGGCACTACATGACGCCAGGCTTGAAGCGGCCGACATCGACGGTGCGTTTCCGGAAGGATTTTACAGCACTACAAATCAGCGCACCGAGGTGCGGTTGAATGAACATTGGCTACCAGTTTCCGACCAGGAAATGGATTGCGGGATTGTGGTGGAGCAATCGCGGAAAGCAACTGCCAACAACCAGGTCAGTGCCCGGTGTATTCCCATGACTGATGTTGGGCGCGGAATGTCAATTGTTGTGGGGCACGCTGGAGTCCGCGTGTTTCCGGAAGAGCGGAAAATCGAGCGACAATCCTTCGAGTTTATGAACAGCGCCGTCTCGACTGAAAAACCGAAGGGGGTCGCCATTCGGCAAATTGCGCAAGAAATGTTTCGCACGCGACAGAGTGGAGGAAAATCGCTGTTGGTTGGCGGGCCGGCGATCATTCACACGGGAAGCGGTGAATACGTTTGCGAGCTAATTCGTCGCGGCTATATCCAACGGTTGTTTGCCGGCAACGCACTGGCCACGCACGATATTGAGCAAGCACTATTCGGCACCAGCCTGGGCGTACATTTGGAAGAAGGAAGTTTGGCGGAAGCGGGGCACGAACATCATTTGCGGGCAATCAACCGCATACGGCGCGCCGGCGGCATTCGTCCGGCAGTCGAGCAGGGGGTGCTGCGTAGCGGGATTATGTATGAATGTGTGAAGAATAACGTCGATTATCTGTTGGCCGGCAGCATCCGTGACGATGGCCCCTTGCCCGACGTGATTACCGACGCACTGGACGCGCAGCAGAAAATGCGCGAGAAAATTCGCGACGTTTCGTTCTGCCTGATGATTGCCACGACATTGCACTCGGTGGCGGTCGGCAACTTGTTGCCGGCCTGGGTGAAAGTGGTGTGTGTGGATATCAATCCATCGACGGTGATTAAACTTAACGACCGCGGCTCGTTCCAGACGGTCGGGCTGGTGACCGACGTCGAACCATTCTTACGAGCACTGGTTGAGGATTTACAATCGCTGGAAATGGCAAAGGATTGATGTGTTTTTTGCAGCGGTCCATTCTTGCCGTACCTAAGATTTCTAAAAATGTCATGCCGCGCATTTTAATGTGTCCGCCGGATTACTACGGAATTGAATACGAGATCAATCCGTGGATGAGCCGGCAGCGCCAGAGCGATCGCGAAGCCGCCGCCGCGCAATGGTCCGCCCTCAAGAATCTGCTGGAGCGGGCGGGGGCGAACATCGAATTGTTGCCGCCGCAGCCGGGACTGCCTGATTTGGTTTTCACGGCCAATGCGGCGCTCATTTATCGCAAAATGGCTGTGATGGCGCGGTTTCGGCATCCGGAGCGGCAGGGAGAGGTGCCGTTCGATGAAACGTGGTTGAGCGCTCGCGGATTCGAACTCTGCCATGTGCCAGCAGATTTGCACTTTGAAGGCGCCGGTGATGCGCTGTTTTGCGGCGATACGCTGTTTGCCGGCTATCGGATTCGCAGCGATGCGCGGGGACATCAGCAAATTGGCGAAATGCTAGGCTGCCGTGTGATTCCAGTCGAACTGGTCAACCCGTACTACTATCATCTGGACACATGTTTTTGTCCGCTGTCGCCGACCCAAGCGATTTATTTTCCGGCGGCGTTTGACGAATACGGCAAAGCGGCCTTGAAGGCGCATGTTCCAGAATTAATTGAAGTCCAATCCGATGAAGCAAAGCGATTTGCTTGCAATGCGGTAGTAGTAGCCCGCACGGTGACGACCAATACGGGCTGTCCACAATTGCATACAGCGCTGCGAAATCGCGGATTCTCGCCGCAAGAGACGTTGCTGGATGAATTCGTGAAAGCCGGCGGAAGCGCGAAATGCCTGACGTTACGGCTGGACGGCGAAGAAGGGGCCGCCTGGAAGCGCGGCGAAACTTAACTTGCACCGGAGCGGAGATTGTGGTTTCATTTACACTGTGAACCAGCATGACGTATCTTCTTTGATTTGGCTTCTTGGCGGGGAGGAAGCTGAAGGTGGCTAACGAGGCAATCCCATTTCCTAACAGGGCAGATGCCGTTCCGATTTCTCCGGGACTGGACCTCGTGCTGGAAGAAGCACAAGTTCCCCAGCCAGTTCCGACGGTGGACCGCCGTGTCGTGTGGCTGTGCGGTGTGGCAATCGGCATCGGCGTGGTGGGGGCGCTCGTGGCCCAAGTGTTCATCCATCTGATCGCCTTCATCACGAATTTGGCTTTCTACGGGCGAATTTCACTGGAACCTGTCAGCCCAGGCGATAATCACTTGGGTCTGTTGGTGTTGGTGATTCCGATTATTGGCGGACTGATTTGCGGCTTGATGGCCCGCTACGGCTCCAAAGCCATTCGTGGACACGGTATCCCGGAGGCGATGGAACAGATTCTCACCAATCGCAGCCGAATTCCTGCGCGACTTACATTTTTGAAACCGCTATCGGCCGCTGTAGCCATCGGCACAGGCGGACCGTTCGGCGCCGAAGGGCCAATTATCGCGACGGGCAGCGCCTTGGGCTCCCTGTTCGGGCAGTTCTTTCGCACGACTGCGGCGGAGCGAAAAACACTATTGGCTGCCGGTGCGGCGGCGGGTATGTCGGCGATTTTCGGCAGTCCGGTAGCGGCCGTGCTTTTGGCCATTGAATTATTACTGTTCGAATTCCGTCCACGTTCTATCATTCCGGTGGCGCTTGCCAGCGCAACGGCGGCTGGCATGCGAATCGTTTTCCAGGGCGCGCATCCGGTATTTCCGATGCCAGACGTGGCGGCGCCGGGAATTTGGGCAATGGCATTTTATGTTCTGTTGGGCGCGGCTATGGGAGTGGCGGCGGCTTTTGTAATCCGCATTGTGTACTTCACGGAGGATGCGTTTGAACGGCTCCCAATTCATTGGATGTGGTG
>DASXPQ010000173.1:0-3816 GCA_036493575.1 Pirellulales bacterium | reverse complement strand
GCACCGTCGCCCCGTAGTCGCTGTGCGGATCCATTTTTTCGGCCACCAGCGCGTTCAGCCATTCTCCCAACTTCGGATCGGTCCGCCGCCGATGCAGCATCCCGGCCATCAAGGTAATCTGCTCCGCCCGATATTCCCCCGCCGCCGCCGGCAACATCGTCCGCTCGTCCCAGCCCAGCAGCGATTCAATGGAACCCAACAGCGCCGTCTCGCGCATATGCTCGGCCAGCTGCCCGTAAACGGAATCCACGTTCGCCATGTTATTGAAGATCGAAAGGGATCATTTAGCCGCGCCTGCTCAGTCCACCGCCTCCGGAAAAACCATGCTAGCACGTACGCTAGAAAAAATCGTCATGCGCCGCGAAATTCGTCAAACTTGTCCTCGGTCTACAACCGATAAACAGATTGAAGCAGGGTGGGCAACTGTGTGCTAGCGGTATTTAGCTCGCGCGCAGCCAAACCGCGGCCGTCAGGCCGCAAATCGCCGATACAATCACCCCCGTCAAGGATGACGAACATGTCTACGGCACAACGCCGCTTCAAAGTGTATTACGGTCCGGATTCCGACGCTGCCACCAATGCATCGCATCACGTGGCCTCCCAATCCGTAACTGTTTCCCTGGCCGAAGTATTGCCCCTGCTGGCCGACGCCGTGAACAGTCGCCGCACTTGGCTCCGCGACTTCTCCCGCGACGATATCACCATCTCCGCCGACCTCTACGAAGTGATTTTGGCCTACCAGCATCACATTCGCCCCTCGGCCTGAGCCGCCCGTTTGCCAGAAAATTCAAATTTCCCAAAGCCCCGCTGTAACGCGGGGCTTTTTTTTGCGCTTAACATCATATGGGAATGACGTAACGACGCCCTGCATCAAAATAAACGCTGTTTGATGAATGCAACAAACCAACCATGGAAACAAACAGTATGATTGAATTGTCCCTTGCGGAATTCACCTTCTGACGCCAACAACACACTCAAGCTCCACCATTTACTGCTGTTGTTTGTCTGGCGTCAAAAGATGACTTCCTCAATTACCCTCAACCGATTTCGCCTCCCCCTACGCCCCGCACATCGACTGTTCCTCCTGTCGCACCGCCGCTAGACTTGCCTGCAAAAGGATCACGCATCATGGCCGCCCAACGCCTGCCGCCAAGTCCACCCGGACACTGGCTGCTGGGCAACTTGCCGGAATTCCGCCGCGACATGCTCGGCTTCTTCACGCGCTGCGCGCGCGAATACGGCGACCTCGTCGCCATCCGCCTCGGCCCGCGCAAAGTGCATTTGGCCTACCATCCCGATTTCGTCGAGCAAGTGCTGGTCACCGAAAATCGCAATTTCCGCAAAAGCTACGTCTTCGAATTGCTCCGTCCCATGCTGGGCAACGGCCTCTTGAATAACGAAGGCGAATCCTGGCTCCGCCAGCGCCGCCTCATGCAGCCCGCCTTCAACAAAGCCAGCGTCAACAATTACGCCGGCACCATCGTCGCCAATACCCAGCAACTATTGAACAATTGGACCAATGGCCGCCGCACCGATCTCCATCATGAAATGTCGCGCCTCACTCTCGCCATCGTCGGCCGCGCACTCATGGATATGGATCTGTCCGACGTCAGCAACGAAGTCTCTGCGCCTCTGGAAAGCGCCATGCGCGATTTCAGCCACCGCTTCGAAAGTGCCTGGAATCCACCAATCTGGGTTCCCACGCCGCGCAACCGTCGGGCCAAACGCAATGTCCGCCAACTCGACGCCGTCGTGAACCGCATCATCCACGAGCGTCGCAAAGAAGGTCGCGACCACGGCGACCTGCTTTCCAAGCTCATCGCCGCCCGCGACGAAGTCGATCAAACCGGCATGACCGACCGCCAACTCCGCGACGAAGTCATGACCCTTTTCCTCGCCGGACACGAAACCACCGCCAACGCCCTGGTCTGGACCTGGTATTTGCTCGCGCTTCATCCGGAAATCGAGCGTCACATGCTCGGCGAAATCTTCGCCGTGGTCGGCGACCGCTGGCCCAACCTCAGCGATGTTCCCAATCTCGTCTATACCGACGCCGTCATAAAAGAATCGATGCGCCTGTTTCCGCCGGCGTTCGCCTTCAGCCGCCGCGTGCTCACCGACACCACCATCGGCGGCTATCACATTCCGGCCGGCAGCGCCGTGCTAATGAGCCAATGGGTCATCCATCGCGATGCCCGCTGGTTCAACCAGCCCGAGCGCTTCATGCCCGAGCGCTGGTTAACCGAACCGCCGGCCAACCGTCCCCCTTACGCCTACTTCCCCTTCGGCGGCGGCCCGCGCGTTTGCATCGGCAACACCTTCGCCATGCTGGAATTGGTGCTGGTCCTCGCCGCCATCGCGCCGCGCTTCCGTTTCGAACTGATCGAGCCCGATAAAGTCCGCCCCTGGCCCTCCGTTACGCTCCGCTCAAACAACGGCGTCCCCATTATCATCCGCTCTCGATCATCTGTGCCGGTACCTAGCCGCGTTTAGCCGCCACATGGAAATCACAAAGAGCAAAATCGCCGCCCTTATCGTGGCGCTACTCCTGGCGATTGTCTCGTTGCTTCGGTTCGGACCATTCAATTCCATGTGGGTCCCAGTGGAGTTGCTCTGCCCGCTCGTATTAATTTGCTTTCCTGATGAAATCGGGCGCATTACTGGCGGATACATAACACGAGAGACGCCTGGTATTTTTGTTTCAGTGATGGGCTGGATATTCCTAGTCGCGGCCGGAATCGTAACCATTATCGGAAAACCGAAATAAACGCAGCCTAACTCCGCCAGTTCCGACCGCTCTATCTGACACATCCCGCCGCTCGCTATAATACACCCGCATAAATACACACATGGTTATCAACTGTCAGTGGAACCCTGAACGACATGGACGACCGCCAGAAACCCCCCGCGCCCACCTCGCCGCCAAAACCTAACTCTTCACCACCCGCCGCCGCGGACGCGGTTCAAAGAACAGGCGACCCTGCCCAAAACGGCACCGCTCCCACTACCGGCGCATCAGGCGCACACACCAGCGCACCATCTCCAACTAACCCCTCCGCCCCCCTCAGCCCCGAAGCGGTGAAA
Source organism: Pirellulales bacterium (assembly GCA_036493575.1). Taxonomy (GTDB): domain Bacteria; phylum Planctomycetota; class Planctomycetia; order Pirellulales; family JADZDJ01; genus DATJYL01. The sequence goes on along the minus strand of DASXPQ010000173.1, from coordinate 732 downwards.
GTCGCCTCGCAGGAACTCGCCACCGCTCTCATCGCCGCTGCCACCGACAACGTCGCCATCTCGGCCGGCTTAACCCCCGCGGCCGCCACCGACCAATTAAAAAGTCTCGATCGCCAGCGCATCGCCGACCTGATTGAACAAATTAAAGAATCGGCCGATAAGCTCGCCGCCGATCAGCCTTCCCGCGGCGACCTGAAAATCCTCAGCCGCACCATGCGGGAATTGCGCTACGCCTTCAAAGTTTTTTCGCCGTACCGCTCCCGCCACAAAGTCACGGTCTTCGGCTCCGCCCGCACTCGCCCCGACAAGCCTTCGTACGAACAGGCGGTCAAATTCGGCCGCGCCATGGCCGAAATCGGCTGGCTCGTCGTCACTGGCGCCGCAAGCGGCATCATGGAAGCCGGCCACGTCGGCGCCGGCCGCGAAAACTCGATGGGCCTCAACATCATGCTCCCCTTCGAGCAATCGTCCAATCCCATCATCGCCGGCGATCCCAAGCTCGTGCACATGAAATATTTTTTCACGCGCAAACTAATGTTCGTGAAAGAGTGCGACGCCGTCGCTCTCTTCCCCGGCGGCTTCGGCACCCTCGATGAAGGCCTGGAAGTCCTCACGCTCCTGCAAACCGGCAAGCGCGATATGGTCCCAGTCCTCTTCATCGACGAGCCGGGCGGAAAATTCTGGCAGCCTCTCCTGGAATTCTTTAACGACCGCCTGCTGGCCGACGGCATG
>DASXPQ010000172.1:0-3900 GCA_036493575.1 Pirellulales bacterium | reverse complement strand
CATTGCCAGCATCCTTAGGCGGCGAACCCAACATTTTGCCTGAAATACTGAGAATTGCAACCCCGGGCGAAGGAAGAAAAGGAGCGCCGTTTTAGGCGTTTTGAGCCGGCGCTGAAGGCTGGCCAGGGCAATGGCAAGACGTCCCTGGTGCTGGCAGCGGCAAAGTCTGCTCAACCGTTAAAGTTTAGCAGGTCGATAACAGTGTGAACGATTTTGTGATTACACGGAGCTAGCACGGCACATCGTGCGGGCCACACTGGAAATCTCTTTTTGCACCGGCCTTATGAATTACCGCATTCTATTGTTTCCGCGAGTTCTGAGCAGCGTATTGATGGCCAGCAGTCTGGCGGGGTGCGCGACGATTAAACAGTCGGATACATCGCGCACTGGGATCGAGCAGTTACTGATTTCCAGCGCCGATGATCGGGCGCTGGATAAGTACGACCTGCGGGCGATTTCTGGCGCCAAGGTGTTTGTGGACACGCAGTATTTGGACTGCGTGGACAAGAATTATATTTTGGTGGCGCTGCACGAACGGTTGCTGGCGAACCATTGCACGCTGGTTGCGAAGCAAGAGGACTCCGACGTGGTGATGGAAGTTGGCAGCGGCGGAGTGGGAACGGATCATCACGAATTGTTTTTCGGTTTCCCGGGGGTGGCGCTGCCACCGCCGGCCATGGTGGCCATTCCGAAAATTGCGCTGTTTGAACGGGACAAATCGATGGGGACTGCGAAGATTGTACTGGTGGCGTACGATACGAAAACACGAGTGGCGGTGATTAACGCCGGATATTCGCTGGCCCGATCTGATCACAAATTCTGGCAGGTGCTGGGCGTGGGTGGGCAGGAATCGGGGAGCGTGCAAAAGGAATTGGTGGCGGCGACAAGTGAAACACCGTCGGCGGCAGAAACAGCGGAGATGCTGGCGCAGAAACCAGGTACACTAAGTAGGTAATGATCGATCGGAGCTTTCCCAAACAGATGCGGTTGCTGTCGCGCGGGGATTTTCGTCGCGTGTATGAGGGGCGATGCGCGGTGGGGGATGAGGTGGTGCGCCTGGTGGGTCGATTGAATGAGCTGTCCTATTCACGAATTGGGTTGTCGGTGTCGCGGGAATGCGGCAACGCTGTGAAGCGGAATCGGTGGAAGCGACTGTTGCGGGAAGGTTTTCGCCAGTCGCGTAAGCAATTACCTAGCGGATTAGATTTTGTCGCCATTCCGCGGGCGGCAGAGCCGCCAGAGTTAGGTCCGATGTCGAAGTCGCTGGTCAATCTTTCCTGGCGATTGGCGAAGCGTCTCAAACAGGATGAATCGGCTACGCGGCGTGACAAGCGAGCGGAAAAAAACAGCCGACGGGCACGGAACGATCGGGATTAATCGCCGGTTCCGGATTTCTTATTCTGCCTGACTCCGGGCGCCTTTTTTTTGCGCGGCGGCTTTGCTTTTGCGGCCGACTTTTGTTCTGCCGCAGCAGGGGTATTGGTGGATTCGCCTGACGGTTGATTGTTATCTGCAGGCGCGAGGTCTAGCGGCGAGGTAGGGGAGTCGCCGGGGAGAATCCAGATTTCTTCGAACAAGTCGCCTTGCTCCAGACGCACGCCGTGATGACGGACGAGTTCCAACGTAGCCAAGAATAAGCCGACCAAAGTTGAGCGGTTGGTGTGGGGCTGGAATAGTTCGGAAATGGAAAGTTTGCCGCTTTCGAGCAGCCGGGCATGAATGCGCTGCATGTAGACTTCGATGGGAGTGTCGTCGTAGACGATGTTTGAGGGGCTGGCGGCGGCGCGCTCGCGCAGGATGCGGCCAAAGGCGCTGACGAGATCCCACATTTCGACTTCGTGGATGGGTTCTTCGGCGGGATCGCGATTGCGCTGGGCCAGATCGTTGGACAGCCGGGGAAAATGTTGCTGCCATTGGCGGCCGCGCTCTTCGAGCATGCTGGCGGCGTCTTTGAATTGCTTGTACTGCAGCAGGCGGCGGACCAAATCCTGGCGGGGATCTTCGAGAGGCTCTTCGACTTCTTCGGTGCGCGGCAGCACACTGCGCGATTTGATTTCAATGAGCGTGCTGGCCATTTCGACGAAATCGCCGACGTCGTCGACGTTGAGCTGCTGCAGCACTTCCAGATATTGCAGGAACTGGTCGGTGATGGGAGCGATAGGGATTTCGCTGATTTGGACTTCGTGCTTGCGCACGAGGAACAGGAGCAGATCGAGCGGGCCGCGGAATTCAGAGAGTTCGATTTGGAAGGACATGTGGTGAAGAGTGGCCTAGTGTCTGGTAGTTTGGTCGAAGAATTGCGCGCGGTCTCGCTCATTGACCCTAACGGAATGCAACCTTTATAATCCGCGATTCGGCCAAGGCAGGCAATTGCTAATTGGGGCTACAAGCCGCTAGCTGTTTTTAAAAAATGAAGATTCACGAGTTTCAAGCGAAGCAGATTTTGCGAGATGCCGGGGTGTCGACACCGCGCGGCATGGTGGCGCGCTCGGCGGATGAAGCGGCCAAGGCGTTCCGGGAGTTGGGTGGACCCATTGCTGTCGTAAAGGCACAGATTCATGCCGGCGGGCGAGGCAAGGGAACCATCAAAGGCTCGGAGCAACGCGGCGTGCAGTTGGTTAAGTCAGCAGATGAAGCAGCCAAGGTAGCGGGCAATTTATTGGGCAAGCCGCTGGAGACAATTCAGACCGGACCGGAGGGGCAGATCGTTCGACAGGTTCTCGTGGAAGAAGGTTGCGATATTGCCCGAGAATTATATTTGGGGATTCTTGTTGATCGGAGCGTGGCCGGGCCGGTGGTGATTGCCTCGCCGGCGGGCGGAATGAACATTGAGGAAGTTGCTGCGAAAACTCCGGAGTTGATTTTCAAAGAAGCGTTTCAGCCGGATGCCGGACTGCAGGCGTATCAAGTGCGGAAATTGGCAGCGAAGTTGGATTTGAAGGGAAACAGCGTAAGATCGGCGGAGAAATTCTTGCGGTCACTGTGCCGAGTGTTCGTCAACAAGGATTGCAGCCTCGTGGAGGTGAATCCGCTGGTGGTCACTAAGTCGGGAGACTTGATAGCGCTGGATGCGAAGATGAGTTTTGACGACAACGCGCTGATGCGGCATCCGGAGCTGATGGAGCTGCGAGATATTGCTGAAGAAGAGCCGACCGAAGTGCGGGCACAAAAGGCTGGGCTGAGCTATGTGAAGCTGGACGGCACGATCGGGTGCCTGGTGAACGGCGCCGGGCTGGCGATGAGCACGATGGACTTGATCAAGCTGCACGGCGGTGAGCCGGCGAATTTTTTGGACGTCGGCGGCGGGGCAAATACCGAGCAAGTGACCGAGGCATTTCGGATTTTGCTTTCTGATCCGCATGTGAAGGGCGTGCTGGTGAATATTTTCGGCGGGATTATGCGGTGCACGACGATCGCCAATGCACTGGTTGAAGCATACAAGACCGTGGGATTCAACGTGCCGCTGGTGGTGCGATTAGAAGGAACCGAAGTGGAGGAAGGGCGGAAGATATTGGCCAATAGTGGCGCGGCGATGATTGCGGCCGAGGGATTAACGGATGCAGCGAAGAAAATCGTCGCGGCCGCCAAATAGTTCTAGTCGAAAAGTCCTATGTCTATTTTGATCAATAAATCGACTCGCGTGATTTGCCAGGGGATTACTGGCAAGGTGGGGCAGTTTCATACGCGCGGGTGCAAAGAATACGGCACGAAGATGGTGGGTGGTGTGACGCCGGGTAAGGGGGGCGAGACGGTGGAAGGGGTGCCGGTGTTCGACACGGTGATAGAAGCTGTGGAGAAGACGGGCGCCGATGCCACGATGATTTTTGTGCCGCCGGCGTTTACAGCCGATGCCATTTTGGAAGCGGTGGATGCAGGAATTAAGACCGTGGTCGCCATCAC
>DASXPQ010000171.1:0-6851 GCA_036493575.1 Pirellulales bacterium | reverse complement strand
CATGTCGGAATGACCTAATCCGTTAAGAGGTTACAAAACACCATGGATGGGGCGATTATCGGCAACTGCCCCAGTTGGGTAAAGCTCGACTTTGCCGTCAGACTCAATCCGCTGCTTGACCGGCTCTAATTCTCGGCGCTATGATGCGACGGGGTTAATACCGCAGTGCCCAACGTTCTAACCCAGTCGGGAAGTCGCATTTCGCTTGTGATTTACGTGTGCTAGCATGATTTCGACCATCCGATACGGCAAAAACTCGAGCCTGGATTTCGAGCTGCCGCCTAGTGCATGGGTGGCCGATTGTGCGGCTCCAGCCGGTATGGACGACGCTCAGACCGAAACCGCCGCAAAGGCAGCCACGCAAAGACCGCTGGATTTTCCTCCCTTACGCCTGGCCACGGTCCCGGGTGATCATGTTGTGATTGCAGTTGGGCCGTCTGTTCCGCACGTTGCGGATATTGTTGCGGCGATTGTCCCGGAATTGCTTTCCGGCGGAGCGGCCGCCGAGGATATCACTGTCTTATGCGCTCCCGCGGATTGGGAAACAGCCCATCTTGATCCGCGCTCTCACCTGCCAACGCCTATGCGCGACGCGGTTCAATTGGCAATGCACGATTCCACTCACCAAACCGGTTTAAGCTATTTGGCGGCCGACGCTCAAGGTACGCCAATTTATTTGAATCGATTACTGTGCGATGCTGACTTGGTAATACCCGTTGGTTGTTTACGCGCGGAAGATTCCATTCACCGAAATGGCAGGGCAGGAATTTGGAACGATACGCTATATCCCACTTTTGCCGATCGAATGGCGCTGGACCATTTAGCTCCCAACGGTGTTCCGCTAACGGCGGGGCAAACCGCGCACCGACATCGGCAAGTCGATCAGGTGGCATGGTTATTGGGTGTGCAAATCACCGCGCAGGTTGTCCCGGCCGCCGGCGATAGTACCTCCCAGGTTTTGGCGGGATCCCCGGATACTGTGTTTCGCGAAGGACGGGCCCTGTGCCAGGCGGAATGGCAGCGCGAAGTTCCGCGTCGGGCTAGTTTAGTTGTGGCAGGAATCGGAGGAGGAAAGGGATTGCAATCCTGGGTGAATGTGGGGCGCGCACTGGAAGCGGCGCTGCGCGTCGTGAGCGACGATGGCGCCATCGTATTGTGCACCGAGCTGCAAGAAAAACTGGGGCCTGCCCTGAAAATATTGGCCCACTCCAACGAAAACGAAGCGACGCGATCGTGGCTGCGCAAGCAGAACTCTGCCGACGCGCCGCTGGCCAGGCGGCTGGCCGAATCGCTCGACCACGTCACTGTTTATCTGCTGAGTAATTTATCGGAGGATGTGGTGTCGTCGCTGGGGTTTGCATATGTTGGCAGCCCTCATGAAATCGCCCGCTTGGCCTCTCATCACCATTCTTGCGTTCTTTTGCCCGACGCGCAGTACGCCTGGCCAACCGTGGCGGGAGAAGCCCAGTAGAGCTGGCGATTGATAAGTCCATCGATCGCACACGATGGAGGCAAATATTATGGAACCAGAATCCTCAGTTTTTAAGGCACAGTATTCCGCGCTCACTCACGGCGCGGGAATGGTTGATTTTCGCAACCGGACACAAATCGAATTGACCGGCGCTGATCGAGCAAAGTATCTACACAACTTGTGCACCAATGCAGTGCGCGATCTGCCAGCCGGCAAAGGTTGCGAAACGTTCATCCTAAACGTCAAGGGGCACATTGTTGGACACGTTTTTGTGTTTGTGTGTCCCGATTCAATCGTCCTGGAAACGGTCCCAAATCAAGCAGAAAAACTGCTGGCACATCTTGAGCGGTATTTGATTCGCGAGGACGTACAACTTGCCGATTGCTCGCAGACCTGGGGCGAAGTGTATTTAGCCGGGCCGCAGGCGAAACCAATATTAGTGAGCCTCGGATTACACCCGCCGGAAACGCGACTGGCCCACACTGCATGTCAGATTGCCGGTCGTCAAATATGGCTGCGCAACTTCGATCTGGTCGGTCCCGACGCATTCGCGATCGCCTGTCCGACGGAGTACATGCCTCAAGTGCAAGCTGCACTGGAGACAGCCGGAGCCATGCCGTGCAATGCAGATGTTTTCAACGCCCTACGAATCGAAACGGGTACTCCACAGTATGGCCGCGACATCAATGAAGAAAATTTGCCGCAGGAAATCGATCGAGATCGGCTGGCAATCAGCTTTACAAAAGGCTGTTATTTAGGACAAGAAACTGTTGCCCGCATCGACGCCTTAGGGCACGTGAATCGCTTGCTGCGCGGCGTGAAATTCGCGCCCCAGGCCGCTATTCCCACGGTTGGAACCGCTTTGCAAACCGTGGCGAGCGATAATGTGAGTACCGCGCCCAAATCAGTGGGCCGGATCACTTCCGCTTGCTGGTCGCCGCAACTCCATGCTCCGCTTGCGTTGGCGCTGGTTCACCGGGAAAGCGCCGCCATCGGCACAAAACTACAATCGCAATTCGGCGGTGCTGAAGTGGTTCCGGCGCCATCGGGAAAAGGCTTATCGCCGAAAAATTAGGTAGTGCGTCAGTCCAATTCTGAGATTTTGGGCACTGTCCCGCCAAAACCACACACTTAGCATAAGCCGGTGACCCGACTCCGATTAATTAATTCCGCCAGCTTTCCAACTCCTCCACATGTCCCACAACACTACAGCGGCCACGATGGCTGCCACCAGCCACCCACCAATCGTCATTTTGTCGTGTCGGCCGTACCAAAGCCAGATACTAAAAGGGAGCAAGATAGCGACACGGAAGAAAATGCGGGCGAGCATGCCCAGCATTCTAGCAGGGGCGGACTAGTCCTGAGAATCCTCAGGTGGTTTCCCAACGAGTTTTGCCACTAAATGCAAAAGCGGCATCGAAAAAATAAGCACGGGCACGCTAAAACCGATAAGGACGAGTGATACCCCCAAACACGCTGCATTTTGGCGGGCAGAAAGCCTAACCTGCTTTGGCTTTCAGTTCGATCGCGTTGGGATCCAGTGAGGCGTCCAATGAAAGTGTCGGCATCGGCACAGTGCGTGGTGGTTCCAACTCATCCACATCGGAACGAAGCTTCAGCGTTACGTTACGCGGCGGTCGGCGTTCTTGCGAGAAGCCGCGGGTCCCACCTTGGAAGAATTCCACCATCGGCGCTGCGGGGCCATCCGCAAATTCCGCGGTTAGTCGCTCCAACATTTCTCGCTGTGTCAATCCGCCGCGGAAAATCAATCGGTATGCCGCTTTCAACACGATGATTTGCTCGGGGGTGAAACCGTTTCGCTTCAGGCCAATCAGATTCAACCCCACCACGTCGCCACTGATGCCGTCGATGGTCACAAACGGCGGAACGTCACGGACAACCCGAGCATGACCGCCGACCATCGCCATGCGGCCAATGCGGCAATATTGATGCACAGCCACTGAACCGGATACAAACGAGCAATCGTCGACCGTTACGTGGCCGCCCAGCAGGCAATTGTTGGCCATGATAATGCGATTTCCGAGTCGGCAATCGTGTGCCACGTGGGCACCGGCCATTAAATAATTGCCATCGCCAATGATGGTTGGCGTATCAAGCTTCAGCGCCCGATGCACGGTAGAGAATTCGCGGATCGTGTTCCCCTGTCCAATTTGTACCGTGCCCACTATCTCTGGACAGTGCACGTGCTGCGGCAATCCGCCGATGACTGCGCTTTCGCAAATGGTGTTATTCGGTCCCAGGCTGGTGCCACTTTTGATGACAACATGGCCTGCCAGACGGCAACCGTCGTCAATGACGACATCGTCTTCTACAATGGCGAAGGGGCCAATTCGCACATCGCGGCCGATTTGAGCTTTTGGACTAACGACCGCCAAAGGATGAATGTTCACTGGCGGGAATCCTCAGGGATGTTCAACTGGTGGGCGGGGAAATTCGCGGCGGGCATCACTAACGGCGAGGTTGGTTGTCGCGTTGCTTACCCGACGGTATGTATCGGCTTTGAGGTGGGAACCGGTTCAACCGGATATGGCTACAGCAACATGCAGGCGGTTATTTCCGCCTGGCCCGTTGGCCGTTGGAAGATGTGATGTTAAATTGTTCCGGTTGGGTTAACCGCACCGCGCTAGCACAAGCTTTTTCAAATACCGTAATGGCCGCTCAACTCCTTGTACTGCTAAACTAACCTAAGGATGATCCGATGCCTGAAAGCCATGTGCTGTATGACGAGGCGGACAAATTAAAGGATGCCGGCAAGCTGGATGAGGCGGCAGCCAAGCTCAATCAATTGCTCGCGGCAGACCCAAATTACACGCTGGCCCATTCAGCTTTGGCGGTGGTTTACACTCGGCTAAAACGCCATGAAGAAGCAATCGGTCACGCTTTGCGGGCCTGCGAACTGGAGCCGAACGACGCGTTCAGCTTTACAGCGCTGAGTGTCACCTTTCAGCGTGCCGGCAAAATCCAGGAAGCCGAAGATGCAATGGCCCACGCTCGTACGCTGCAAATGGGCCATTAGAGCTGTCGAACCCAATCATGGATTCGTTTGCAATTTTTCCATAAGTTTGGTCGCAGCCTCACGAACAGCATCCGATGGATCGTTGGCCTCTGCCTTTTCAACGATCTGTTTGATCTGCGGATCGGACTCGCGGACCTCCCACAGATTACCGAGCAATTCAATACGCACCTGAGGCTCGGCCTCGTTGGCAAGCGCCTTTTCTTGGGCCCCAATGTTATTCGGAGTTTCTCCGCGAAACCGAAGAGCCCGGACTGCTTCCAGCCGCACCGCAAAATCTTTATCACCCACAAGAGCCTTCGTCGTTAATAAATCGTCTGCGTCGGGTGATTCAATCCAGCGCAAAGCCCAGAAGGCAGCGCCCCGCAGGTTTGGCGCCGGATCGTCCGTGTACCGTCTTAATGTCGGCAATGCGTCGACGGAGCCCGCATTGCCTAAGGTCAGCAGCAACTCCCATTTCTCGGCAGCGGCCGCAACCTTCAGTTCCTGTCCGATCCGATCGACAATTTTCCTGGCCGCGATTGGCGAATCGTCGCCCAAACTCCGTGCCACATTGCCCAGAGCAAGGCGCGCCGTAGTTCTGATGTTTTTGTCAGAGTTGCCGAAAGCCAATGCCAGTAGCGTATCCACGGTTTGGGGTTTTGGCGATTCCACGGCACCCAGGGCCGGAAGGAGCAGTTGGATCGCTTTTGGATCCTCGGTACGGCCTAGAACGGCGGCTGCCAAGGCTGCTTGCGACTGGGCGTTGCCGGCCGACTCCAGCGCATCGGCCAGGATTTGCATCCGCAGACTTCCGGTTTTGGACTGGATCAACAGTTCGCCCAGCTGGGAACACGATTCCGGCCGCATGACCGCCAGAGCTTTGAACTTAAGAAATAGCTGAGTGATGTCTTTCTCTTCTAGCGTTTTCTCCTCGGCAACTGCCAGTTCGGCCAATACGCTCTCCAGTGTCGCATTGCCCAAGGCCTCCCGCTGGACGTTCAGATCGGCCTGTTCCGGAGACGGAGGGTCATACAGCCGGACGGCGCGCGCAATTTTAAGCTGCTCCGTCCGGGCCGCGCGCAATAGTGCCAGATCACCGGGCGTGGGTTCCTCTTTGCGAAGCAATTGCATGTCGAGCTTGAGGACTCCATGACCAACGTTTTTGTTCTGAAAACTCATCGATTGCCCTTCCGACGCAGACAAGGCAATCAGGCTCCCCCCGGCATCTAGAGTCCCTACATCTTCACCCTGCGTTTCAATGGTGGGTGTCAATTGAATCGTTTTGGATTTCTTGGTTGGCTTCGGCTGCAAGTAGCGGAGCGTCGTTTTGTGAATCGTCCCATCCGATTCTATCTGGTAGTGCGCGATGAGCTTTCCACTGGGATCTTCTTCTTCGGCCTCCCATTCCGCCTGTGAATTCGCGTCAGGCTCCGGCCCGACAACTTGCATCGCAGCTAGCAACGTACAGGTTATTCGTTGAGCCATGGAATTGGCCGCCGCATCGAACCGGACCGATTCCACACGACCACGTCTGTCAAGCAGGCAGAACACGGGCTGTGCCAAACTGGCTTGGATCAGCTGCGATTGGCTCGGATCATCTTGCCCTTCAGCTTGGAATTGCACCTGGGGATGACGAAATTGATAAACCAGAGCCGCATGCTGGGCGTCGGATTCCAGCACCGTAACACTCATCTCACTTTGAAGACTTGCGTCGAAAAGCTGATTCATCAGCAGCGAAGGCGCATCGGAAAAGATGGCTCCGAAATTGGAAGCCACAGCGCAGTCGAAATCCATTTTGTAAACCAGACGTTGCCCTGCGACAAAGCGCACCGCGGCCGGAGCCGTTGAATTCGGGCCGTTCGATTCGGGAGCCAAGCGCCGACCTACCAGACGTCCGGAAATCACCGCCAGCACTACCAAGGCCGTGGAGACGATTAGTGCTAACAAAAGACGGCGACCCGAAGGCGGCGAAGCAGGCTCGGGCACGGGGGACGGCATGGTTCACGTCTTCAATAAAAAACCGCTTGCGACTGCGCCAGCCGCAAGCGGAAAGTAGATTCATGATTGTGCATCTGCGCCAGGAGGGCAGATAACGAAAGCATATGCTATTTTGCGTTTCGTAGTGGTACAGTCGTTTGCACATACACCTGGCCGTCATCGGCAAACGGTGTGGTCGTGCTTACAATTCCGACTGGAAAGTCATAGATGGTGTAGCTAAGTTGTTTTTTGTATCCCCAGATTTCGACCTCGATGTAGGCGCTAACTGAACCGGCTAAAGCCTTCAGATCTTCTCGCGACAGGACGTCATATTTGAAGAACGTTCCCTTGCTATCGGTCCCTTCGCTGCCTTCCCCCAGCAACGTG
>DASXPQ010000170.1:0-4823 GCA_036493575.1 Pirellulales bacterium | reverse complement strand
AAGCGCAAGGCGCTGATGCCATTCGTCACGGCTGGCGATCCCGATTTAGATTTCACCGCCGCCGTACTGGCGGAGTTTGCCCGCCGCGGTTGCAGCTTGTGCGAAGTGGGCATTCCGTACAGTGACCCTATTGCCGATGGGCCGATCATTCAAGAATCGTATACCCGAGCACTGGCGCACAAAATTACGCTGGCCCAAATTATCCAATGTTTGAGCGGTGTCGCGCCGAAATTAGCCACGTCACTGGTCACCATGGTCAGCTACGCCATTGTCTACCGGCACGGTTTGGAGAGGTATGTGGCGGACATGCAGCGGGCGGGAATTGCCGGGGCGATTGTACCCGATTTATTGGTCGAAGAAGCGGAACCATTGGCAAAAATTTGTCGGCAGGCTGATTTCAGTTTGATTCAATTGATTACACCCACCACGCCGCGACAGCGGGCCATCCGCATTGCCGAATCTTCCACTGGCTTTATTTATTACGTGTCGGTCACAGGGATTACCGGCGAGCGGCGCGAACTTCCGCCGGAACTGATCGATAATGTCGGTTGGCTGCGCGAGCAAACGCCACTGCCAGTGTGCATTGGCTTTGGAATCAGCACGCCGGAGCACGTGCGGCTACTGGCCCCGGTGGCCGATGGCTTGATTGTTGGTTCGGCCATTGTCCGCCGCGTTGTCGCCGCTGCAACAAAGCCCAAGCCGGCCGTTCTGGCCGATGTCGGCAATTATGTTGCCAGTTTGCTGGCCGCGCTGCAGTGATCTGTTGACAAGTTCGGAACTATCGGTGCCTGTTGAAAAGGGAGTCCGTTAGCTCCACGATTGATTTGGCTCTTCGTGTGGTCGGCGGGCCGTTTTTAATAGCTCGATCAGTTGTGATAATTGCTCGGCGGTCAAATGTCCCAACTGTCGCTCATGGCAGCGGCGTACCGGCGCATCGAGGCGGCTCAGTAATTCCAGCCCGGCTGTGGTGATGCTGACTTGCACCACGCGGCGATTTTCGGCCACTCGCTGCCGGGATATCAGCTCGCGCTGCTCGAGCTTATCGAGTAGACGGGTAATGTCGGGAGCGCGGGAGATTAATCGCCGAGCGATGGTCAATGTTGCTAGCGGCTTGGGGTGTTGGCCGCGCAATAGTCGCAGCGCGTTGTATTGCTGGGCGGTTAAATCGTGCTGGGCAAACAATTCGTCTTCCAAGGTCCGCAGCCGGTCGTAAGTGCGCCACAAGCTCAGATATGCTTCCTGACGAGGCGAATCAAAGGCCTTTTGGCGGCGCTTGGTGGGGGCAGGCATGGAGGGTGTCAGGGTTTTGCGGGGCTGGTGTCGATTCCGTTTTGGGCGGCAACTAAGATTTGTGCGACGCTGCCTGAGTAGCTCGACCGCCCGGTCAACAATATTTGTTTCAACAATTGTTGTTAGAAAATCGCGGTTCCGCAATCCTGGGATGGCTGTATATGATGGAGAAAGAACGCCAGGCCGGCCGATTTTAACTTTAGAACCCATGCTGACTCGCGGCTTGACCGCTCACCTATTGGACTTTTAGACCCGTATTTGTTGAACCCGTGGCACCCAGTCGACCTCCGGAACCGTTGCATCGTTTTTTTGCCGGTCTTACCGAGTTCGCTTTTCAAACTCGGATGGGCGTGGCTGATACTCAAATTATCGACTACGTGACCGACCTGTTGGTGCGGTTCGTTCGGTACGATGCCTTGCTTAGCTTGCGGAACTTGTCCGGACAACGGCTGGACTCTGTGGCCCACATGCTGGTAGAGGCCGAGGCCCGGGTGGGGGATGCCCGGCGGAAAGCGCATCGGCAGATTGGCGATTTCACGTTGTTCTGGACCGGAGTGTATCCGGAGACGTTGCGGTCTTTGCATCCCGGCCGCCCGCACGATTATTTCCACGATTACTGCGAGCACGGCAAACGGGCCTACTACATTGCCAGCACCATCGAAGTGCCGCCCCCCGACGACGAGGCCGAAGTGCTCGAGCGGCTGAGTCACGAATTCGATTTGTGCGCTTACGGTCTGGGCGAAGTGCGCCGCGAATGGGAACGGCGCGAACCGGAAGCCGGCGGCGGACCGATTGTGATTGAGTGAATGCGGCCCGCGGCGGATGGCACTCTGGGGAGTATTGTCAGTTCTGTCCCGGATTTTTATTTTCGTGACAGAATTGTATTGTTTTGTCAGGAGTTGCGTGGCGATCGTTCGGAAAACTTGCAGGTTTGTCGGTGGCGGTGAATGACAAAAGGGATTGAGTTTACGTTCTGAAAGTTGCATTTGCGGTGAATTATTGGCGCGTTAACAAATTGATCTGTGGTTAGCTACGGAGGACAGGTAGCTACCGTGGTGCGGACGGCTGACGCCCCGATGTGCTGGATTGCGGGCTTTAGCAATCAACTGCGGGAAACGAAATTCACCTTAGCGGATGAGCGGCCCAATGTCTAAGTGCTTTTTGGGCCACTGTTGCTATCGCCAGCCGGCGCCGATCCAGGGCAAAGATTTCTCGGGGAACAAATCCGGAGCGGCTCGTCGCAGGTAAGCGCTCATCTGGCCGGCGTGATGCTGGATGTGCCGGATGTTGTAAATGTGGATTTCGGCGCGCGAGAATTTTCGCCAAGAGAAGCCGGACGGGCCGGCCAAGGACTCGGCGGTTTCGGCTGCCATGGTGTCGAGCAGTTTTTGGCGAACCAGCGGCACGTAGGTCAGGGTTTCTTCTTTCGATAGTCCGGGGGTGGCCTCGTCGCCGGCTTCGTCTCCGCCGCGCAGGTGCAGGTCGCGGCGCTGGAACGCTTCTTCGCTCGGAGATAGATACAAGTCGGCAAAAAATAGCGTGTGGTAGGCAGCCCAGCGGAAGGAGCCGTTGGCAATTTTGCCTTCCCAATGCTCGGGCGGACAGGCGGCGATGCATTGGTTAAGCATGGCCAGAGCGGCTTCGAATTGGCTGACGACGAGTTGTTTGTAAAGGTCAAGCATGAAAACACTCCGCTGTTATTTGGCCTCAGATCCTTCCGAAAAACTCGCTGACAAAGGCCATAAACGCCAAGAGGGCTAAAATGGCAATGCTGATGCCGATCGCTTTCCAACGTTTTTTTATCAACCAATAGGCGTTAAGGCACAATAAACCGCCCAACAGGACTGCCGATGAACTCGATTCGAAATTGAAACGCTCCCACTGGAAACGCCCAGGAATTCGATTCGGATCGGTACCGTACATTAAGCGGAGAAAAACGATCACGACAAGATGATAGCAACCTAAAAACGCAACAGCGATGCCGGCGATTCCAATCACTCCGGCAACAACCGCACGCAACCGGAATCGCGTAATAGGCTTGACCGGCATGTCGGCATCGGTCGCACTTGTGTTCGTGTCTTTCATGTTTTGGCCACGTACAGATTACGTCGATAATTGGGTTTCCCAACTCAACGCGTCGCCTTCGATCAAGTTCTTCACGCCTAACAGGCGGAGCATGTACAACAACTGTGCGCGATGGTGCATGCTGTGCGTAATGACATGCACAATGGCGCCGCCGTACGGTTTTTTCTGCGGCGGATTATCCAAGTTGTCAACAAAGCAATCGTCCAGCTTGCCTTCACGAGCAATTCGAGTGCTAAGATCAGCTAGCTCTGCAACAACAATATCAAACCGTTTCATTAGGCCATCGACGGAACGGCCGGCCGGTGTTTCACCTTCGTTGGGACGGATCGGCTGCTGGGCAATCAGATCGGTCCAGACTTCCATATTGCGGATCATATGCAACAGCGTGGCACGGACCGAGCGATGGGCAATATCAAACTGCTGATCGAGCTGCGCGTCGGTGAGCTCCTGGCAGCGGAGCAACAACTGGCGCGTTGTCCAAGCGTCGTGGCCGAGCAAGCGATCCAAAATGTCCATGACAATAGGTTAAGAGCCGGTATCATTCCGTCAATCTGATGGATTACCGTCCGCCTTTTTGCTCGATTTTGGCCCAGGTGTCTTTTAGTGTGACGGTGCGGTTGAAAACGGGTTTGCCGGGTTGGGAATCGATGGCGTCGGCGATGAAGTAGCCGTTGCGTTCGAATTGAAAGCGCTCGCCGGGTTTGGCGTCGCCAAGGCTGGGTTCTAACCGCGCATCGGTCAGCAGTTCCAGCGAATTCGGATTGAGATTCGCCAGATAATTCTGGCCGGGGGGCACTTCGTCCGGATCGGGCTTGGAGAAGAGATAATCGTACAGCCGCACCGGTGCAGCCATTGATTGAGTGGCGGAAACCCAATGGATGGTACCCTTTACTTTGCGATCGGCACGGCCTTCGGCCGATTCTCCAGTAGAACCGGATGCTACCGTGCGAGCGGCAGTGGCGGGATCATTGGCGGGTCCAGTATGAGTGCCGCTTTTGGTTTGGGGATCGTAGGTGCAATGCAGTTCGGTGATGGCGCCGGTGGCGGGATCCTTGGTTACGCTGACGCACTTGATGATGTACGCGTACCTGAGCCTCACTTCGGCGCCCGGGGCAAGGCGGAAGAATTTTTTGGGCGGGTCTTCGCGGAAATCGTCTTGCTCGATATATAAGGTGCGCGAAAAGGGGATTTGGCGTTTGCCGGCGGCGGGGTCTTCCGGGTTGTTTACTGCTTCCAGCATTTCGACTTGATCGGCCGGATAATTGTCGATGACGACCTTCAGTGGCCGCAGCACCGCCATGCGGCGTGGAGCGTGGCGGTTCAAATCTTCGCGAACTGCGCCCTCCAGGATGGCCATGTCGATGGTGCTGTTGAACTTGGCCATGCCGATGCGCTCGCAAAACAGGCGGATCGATTCGGGGGTGTAGCCGCGCCGCCGCAGACCGCAA
>DASXPQ010000169.1:0-15144 GCA_036493575.1 Pirellulales bacterium | reverse complement strand
TTTTCAACTGTTGGGCGGGCGCATAACCTATGTTCCCATGGATGAATTTGCTGAGGACATGCGCACGGATCTTCGGGGCAGCGATCTATCCCTGGCCAACGGCAAGTCTGGCGTTGTTGGACCGCGCCAAGGTTTTGAATGCCATTATGACTTGCAGATAATCATTGACCGGCGATCGGGGGCCGTATCGCAGGTGAATGGCGCCTTTCATTTTATTCCCGTGGGGGTGCTAGCGGGTGAACCCGTTGATCGAGCTTTGGGTCCGCAATCGGAATTTCGCCGTGCCCTCGCGAGGCACAGCCCGCACGACACCACTGTTACTCTATGGACGTATCCCGACAGTTTCGCGGTCTTTCAGCAACTCAAAGAGGAGTTGCATAAGATGGGTTATGCGACTGCCGGCAGACCGATGTTTGAAGGCAGCTTTATCGGTGGCAGCAGTAATGGTTCTCGATCATCGGCGGAGTAAGTTGGGCGTGAAGGCCGAGGAAACGATCTTGTAACTGGATTCGTATCGCCGTTGCAGCGATTCAATCCTCGAGCGACTGTTTGATACCGCGCTCTACCGCGCTGCAGATGCGATCGAGTTGCTCCAATTCAATCGCCAGCGGCGGCATGATGACGATTACATTGCCGAGCGGGCGAACGAGCACGCCCTCGGCCATGGCAGATTCGCAGACCCGCCAGCCGCGGCGCTCCTTCCAGGGATAAGGTTCTTTTGTCGCCCTGTCGCGGACCAGTTCGACGCCGGCGATCAGGCCGGATTGGCGGACGTCGCCGACTTTGGGATGCCCAGACATGCGAGCTAAATGTTCGGCCAGGCGAGCGATTTTTGATTGCAGGTTGGCCAGCGTTTGTTCGTCTTCAAAGATTTGTAGGTTCGCTAGCGCTACCGCGGCGCCTAACGGGTTGCCGCCGTAAGTGTGGCCGTGGAAGAACGATTTGGACTCGGCATACGTTCCCAAAAAAGCTTGCCAGATTTCGTCGGTTGCGAGCGTGGCGGCCAGCGGCATATAGCCGGCAGTGATGCCTTTGGCTAAGCACAAAAAATCGGGCGTTACATTCTCATGCTGGCAAGCGAACATTTTTCCGGTGCGGCCGAAGCCCACGGCGACTTCGTCGGCGATCAGCAGGACATTGTATTTGGTGCAGAGATCGCGCACGCCGCGCAAATATCCGGCTGGGTGGGTGATGATGCCGGCAGCGCATTGCACCAGGGGTTCAATGACGAACGCTGCGATGCGCTGATGTTGCTCCGCCAGAATTCGGTCGGCTTGGGCAAGATAATGGTCAACCGCTGTGGTTTCCGTCACTCCCGCAGGCAGGCGATACCTATCCGGCGCCGGCAAGCGGATTACCGGAAATAGGAGCGGTGCGAATCGAGAAGTGAACAGATCGACGCCGCCGACGCTAATGCCGCCTAAGGTATCGCCGTGGTAAGCGTCACCCAGCGCCACATAGAGCGATTTTTCCGGGCGCGGATCAGGACGCTGCCGCCAATATTGAAACGCCATTTTGAGGGCGACTTCAACCGCGGTGGCGCCATCGTCGGAAAAGAAAACGTGCTTGAGGCCTGGCGGCGCAATGTCGACCAGACGTTTGGCCAGCTCAATGGTGGTCGGGTTGGACATGCCGAGGTTGGTAACATGGGCGACGCGATCGAGTTGATCTTTCAGCGCGGCATCGAGCTTCGGATGACGATGGCCGTGCAAGTTGCACCAGAGGCTGCTGGTGGCATCGAGATATTCTCGGCCATTGATATCGACGAGTATGCAGCCGTGGGCGCGCTCTATGATGAGCGGCTGGTACTCCGCCATTTGCGTGAAAGCGTGCCAGACGATTTCACGATCCCAGCGGTTGAGTTCGTCGCGCGTCGGCATGAGGAAGGTAGGAGTCAGGAATCAGGGGTCAGGGGACAGGATTGACGATCACTGAGGCGCCTACTGCGGCAGTCAATGTAATAGCGGCGCTGCCGTTGACGACGGCGATTTCCAGATAGCCGCTAGAGCCGACGAGGGCGGTTAATTCGTTGGCCTTACGCTGGCCGTAAGATTGAACCAGTCCGGAGATTTGCTTGCCGGCGCATTGAATATGAACGGCGGAAGCTTCTTCTGCCGCGGGCAGCATGCGCGCGCTAATGTTCGTTATCAAGTTGCCAAAGTGGTCGATCCAGCGGATGGCGCCTTCAATGCGATTGTCGGTGCAGTGCGGTTCGGGCCAATCGAGCATCTGCATTTCCTGAACGGTAGGGCCCAATTGCTCTGGTTCTAATCCCAGGCTTAACTGCGCAGCCACCGGAGCCAAAATGTCGCGGCCGTGGAAGGTGCTAGAGACGTCCGGAAGCCAGATTTCCGAGTTGGCCAGTTCTACAATGCGGGCGGGTTTGTGTTGCTTGGCAAGCAAGCTGAGTAAACCGTTATTGGGTGCTAAGTACTGCTGGTCGCCAATTCGGCAATAAATTAACTTTCGCTGAGTACCGACGCCTGGATCGATAACCGCCACATGAATTGCGCCGTCGGGAAACCAGGTTGTGGCCTCAGCCAGCAGCACTGCGCCGTGTTGGACGTTTTGCGGAGCGACTTCGTGCGAGATGTCGATCAAACGGACTGCGGGATTGATGCCGAGGATGACGCCCTTCATCGCGGCGACGTAAGGGCTGCCAGAACCGAAATCGGTGGTGAGCGTGATGATTGCGGACATAACGGATTCAGAATCGAGCAACCAGCGAAGCGGGTTGCGGCGAAACTCACATTTTGCTGACCAGCTCTATACAGATTTCGCGGAAGCGGGCGGGATTCACATTGGGGTTGCGCTTTTTGGCCTGGCCGATCAGATTGCCGGCGGCCTGAGCTTTGCCGGCTTTAAGGTCGGCGACAATTTTTGGGTTGGCGGCCAGAATCTCGCCGGCCATCGTGACCAATTCGGTTTCGTCGACCTTCGTGATGCCCAGCGCAGCGACTGCGTCTGCGACTGATTTGCCGGACAGCATTTCGGAAAAAACTTCGCGGGCTCGGCTGGTGTTGAAATCGCCAGCCTGGACGCGACGGATCAAATCGGTCAGTGCGGCGGCGCGAATCGGAAAATTTTCGATCGGCGTGTTTTGTTCGTTCAGTACGCGCAGTACATCTTGCGTGATCCAATTGGCGGCGGTCTTGCCATCTTTCACCGCGTCGGCCAGCTCGACGAAGTACGCCACAAACGGCTGGCCTTGGTTGACGATGACGTCGCTATCGTAAGCGGTGATGCCGTAGGTTTTTTCCAGGCGTGTTCGCAATTGCGCGGGAAGCTCGCCTAGCGAGACACGAACTTTTTCGATTTGATCGGGCGTGGTGGTAACGGGGACAAGGTCGGGTTCGGGGAAATAGCGGTAGTCGCTGGATTCCTCTTTGTGACGCTGGCCGCGGGTGATGTTGGCGGCGTCATCCCAGCCGCGAGTTTGCTTGGGACGCTTGCCGATTTCGACATGGTCTTGCTGCCACAGGTCGTATTGGCGCTGGGCTTCGTATGCCAGGGCGCGCTCCACGGCGCGGAAGCTGTTCATGTTTTTGATTTCGACAATCGGCGTTTTGGCCAGGCCGCCGTCGGGCTGCGGAATATGCAGATTGACGTTAGCATCGACGCGCAGGCTGCCTTCCTGCATGTTGCAATCGGAAACGCCCAGGTAGGTGAGCAGCAGTTTGAGTTCGGTGAGAAAGGCTTTCGCTTCCAGCGGGGAGCGCATGTCGGGCTGGCTGACGATTTCCAACAGCGGCGTGCCGGTGCGGTTCAGGTCGATACGGCTGTCGGCTTTACCGTGGGCTTCGTCGTGCATGCTTTTGCCGGCGTCTTCTTCCAAGTGCGCGCGAATGATGCCGATTTTTTTGGTTTCAAAGCGGCCTTTGGGATCGTTGATTTCCAAATAGCCATTGTGCGAAAACGGCAGATCGAACTGGCTGATTTGGTATCCCTTGGGCAGGTCGGGATAGTAATAATTCTTGCGGTCCCATTTGGTGAACGGGGCGATTTCGCAATTGATTGCGACGGCGGTCCTGAGGCTCAACTCGAAAGCCTTTCGATTCATCACTGGCAGCGTGCCGGGCATGCCGATGCAGACAGGGCACGTTTGTGTGTTTGGCGGGGCGCCAAACTTGGTGCTGCACGGGCAAAACAGTTTGCTCTGGGTGAGCAACTGCACATGCACTTCCAGGCCGATAACGGTGATGAAGGGATCGGGCATATCGGATGATTACCGCATCACAATTTTGGTTTTCGCGTGTGCCAGTCAGTGGCAGTTTGGTACATATGGGCGGCGCGGAGCAGTTTTTCTTCGCCGAGCGCAGGGCCTTGGAGTTGCAGGCCGATGGGAAGGCCGGTTTTGGAAAATCCGCACGGGAAAGCGATGCCACCCAGGCCGGCGAGGTTCAGGCTGACGGTGTATAGGTCGACTAAGTACCTGGCCAGTGGATCGTCGCTCTTTTCGCCGATTTTAAAAGCGGGCGTGCTGGTGACGGGACCGGCGATCAGATCAACTTGTTTAAAAGCGTCGTCGTAGTCTTGGCGGATGAGCCGGCGAACTTTAAGCGCCTTGAGATAATAGGCGTCGTAATAGCCAGCGCTCAGTGCATAGGTGCCCAGCATGATGCGGCGTTTGACTTCTGGACCGAAGCCTTCGGCGCGCGATTGGCGGTACATGCGAACCAGCGGATTATCCAAGTTTTCCAGGGCGGCGGCTTTGCCGGCAGCCTGGAGCCCTTTGGCTTCGTCGGCGAGTTGGGCATTCATTTTGGCGACGTCGGTTCGATAACCATAATGCACGCCGTCATAGCGAGCCAAATTGCTGGAGGCTTCACACGGGCCAATGATGTAATACGTGGCCACGCCGTATTTGGCGTGGGGCATGGAAAGTTCTTTGACTTGAGCGCCCAGCGATTGGTAGACTTTGAACGCTTCGCGAACGGCCGCTTCCACTTCAGCATCCAAGCCGGGGCCAAAATGTTCGCGCACCAGGCCAAGGCGTAATCCGGCGAGCGGCTGGCGGACGGTTTTCGAATAGGTCGGGACGGGAGAGTTAACGGAGGTGGAATCGCGCGGATCGTGTCCGGCAATGGCTTCCAAGAGCAGTGCGGCATCTTCAGCGGTGCGAGCAAGCGGACCGATCTGATCTAAACTGCTGGCGAACGCCACAAGGCCGTAGCGACTCACACGGCCATAGGTCGGTTTCATGCCGGTCACACCGCAGAGGCCTGCCGGTTGGCGGATCGAGCCGCCGGTGTCGGTGCCGATGGAAAGGCAGGCCATGCGGGCTGCCACGCTGGCTGCGGCGCCGCCGCTCGAGCCGCCGGGAATGCACTCTAAATTCCACGGATTGTGCGTGGGAAAAAAGGCGGAGTTTTCGTTGGAGCCGCCCATGGCGAATTCGTCCATGTTGGTGCGGCCGAGAAAGACGGCGTCGGCGGCGCGAAGTTTTTCGATGATGGTGGCATCGTAGGGGGGACGGAAATCGGCCAAGATTTTTGACGCACAAGTGGTGAGTTCGCCTTTGGTGCAAATCAAATCTTTTACGGCCACGGGCAAGCCGCCGAGCAGGCCGACGGGTTGGGCTTTGGCGCGGCGGTCGTCGATAGCTTTGGCTTGCTTGAGCGCCGCGTCGGGGTCATATCGCAGGAAGGCTTTCACACGGCCATCGTGCTGTTCGATTTGATCGATGAACGCCTGGGTGACTTCGGCCGAAGAGACGCGCTTGGCGTTCAAATCGGAGAGCAGTTCGGCAGCGGTGCGGTCGACAAGCGACATCGGGGGGAAAGGAGCGAGAGTTTAGAGACGAGGGGCGAGGGTAATCGTTCACGCCATTGAACCGCTGGCGAGCGAAATCCGCAAGCGGCAATTACCGCGGTGGGTGAGACCGACCCTATTCACCTAGGACGGCGGGAACGAGATAGCACTGCTCGTCGTGCTGCGGAGCATTGGCAAGGGCATCGGCACGATCGAGCGAGGGAAGGACTTCGTCGGGGCGAAAGACGTTGGTCATTTCCACCGCGTGCGCCATCGGCTGAACTTGCTGAGTTTTGATTTCGTCGTCCAGCTCAGCCAACTGTTCGATGTAAGCCACGATCCCGGTAAGTTGCGACGTCATGCGGTCCAATTCGTCCGATGTAAGCAGCAATCGGCCGAGGAGTGAGACTTTTTCGACTTCTTGACGCGTAAGCGACATGGTCAGGTGGCCGCTACGGTGGCTTTGGCACCCTTGCCACCTGCCATGGTGAGCTTGAAGGGAGCGCGGCGGACCAGCTTGGTTACTGATCCGCTCCGAATGCAGCGGGTGCAAACTAACAGGCTGGTGTTGGTTTTGCCCACGGTCACCCTCAGGCGCTGCAAATTTGGTTTGAACTTTCGCCGGGCGATGCCGGTGACCTTGGTGCCTACGCCACCTAAATACTTGGCCTTACCGCGGGTGGTGACGCGGTTTCCCATGCTGGCCGATTTTCCGCAAACTGCACAGTGCCGAGCCATCGCAACCTCAAACGTATGTTCAATAGTGCCGGTGAATTACGAACCAATCAGTATATCGGATTGCGGGTGGTGAACAAGTGCGACCGAGCCAGAGCGAATTGCTATCCGCGCAGCAGTTTAAGCACTTCGTCGAGCACCAAGCCGTTAGTGGCGATGCCTTCGCCGGCAGCGATGGTGGGGCGGCCTTGCCAATCGGTAAAGGTGCCGCCAGCTTCCTGCAAAATGGGCAAGAGTGCGGCGGCGTCCCAGATGCTCATTTGCGGATCGACCATGGCAGCGGCCTGACCGGTGGCGACGAGCATGTAACCGTAAGCATCGCCCCAGGTGCGGGTGAGCTTGGCAGTTTTGGTCAAACATTCGAAGGCGGGCCATGCGCCACGCTTATGAAAGCCGGAGACACCGCTAGTTAGAAACAATCCGTGCGACAGCGTTTTCGTTTGTGATACTCGAACCGGCTGGCGGGTTTTGTTAGCGCGATCTTGCCAGGCCCCCTGCCCTGCGGCGGCGTAGACGGTGTGGTTAAGTGCCGGCAAGTGGATGACGCCGATCCGGGGTTGCTCCTGAAAATCGATGCCGATTAACACGGCATAAAGCGGCACGCCATGGATGAACGATTTGGTACCGTCGATCGGGTCGATAATCCAGCGCCAGCTTGATTTGCCGGGCTGCTCGCCCAATTCTTCGCCAAGAAGAGCATCGTCAGGAAACGCGGCGGAGATTCTTTGACGTATCAACTGCTCCGCTTCGCGATCGGCAATAGTTACGGGCGTGGCGTCCTGCTTTAGATCGACTTGCAGGTCACTCTGGAGAAAATATTTGAGCGTGTGCTGGCCAGCGGCTTTGGCCAGGTCGCAAGCGAGGGCTAAGCGTTGATTGTGCTGGTCGTCCATGCCATCAGCGTAACCGGGGGTGGAGTGGTTGCCAACGGCGGATGGGATGTCGACCGTAGGGGTGCGTGACGAGCGGCCGACGCGATCGACAAGCGAGGATGAAGGTGCGCAGTTTCAGATAAGCAATTTCGGACAAGCGATTGTTGCCAGGCCGTCCTTGGCCTCTTTCGCTTCCTACTTCTGTTCCACCACTTTCCGGCCTGGCGAGAGCAGTGAGGACAATTTGATGCTGGATAATTGCTTGCGGGTGACGGTCGAGACCTCCTTCAGGGCGGTGGAAAGTTGATCGACTAATTCTTGCGGAAGACCATCAGCCAGCGGCGCATGGCCGAATACCGGACCATCGACTGCTTCAATCAAATCGAGTAACGAGATTTCGTTGGCCGGTCGTTCCAGGGCATATCCGCCATCGACGCCGCGGGTGGAATGCAGAATGCCATGGGTGACAAGATTTCGAAGAATTTGGAGTAGAAAACGCTCCGGCATCTGGCCTTGGCTGGCCAGCTGACTGCAGGGAATGGGTGTGGTGGGGTCGGCTTCGGCCAATTGTAAAGTGGCTTGCAGCGCATACCCAACTGTGCGCGAGAGCTTCATCGGAGTGCCCTTCCGTTTGCGACCGGGAGCCAACACGATGTGCGTGGATCGCTGACGATGGCCCAACTCACAACGGCATTTATTGCCGGTCAGATTGATCGAAATACGGCCAGGAGTACTTCAGTGAAGAAGTCAAGCTCCTATCGGTCGTCCTTGCGATTTCGTCAAGCAGACTTGCAACAATGGCCCACGATCTTGCCGTGGTTGACAACGAGCGAAAACTCAACGAGGCACTAATTCAAGGAAGCAGAGTTGGGCTAATCTCCCCGTATCTATTAGCGGCTGCTGCTCCCTGCGCGGCGCTGATAAGGAGCGTCGCTCATTCACGCACCTCCTTTCCCTGGCGGTGGTAGATAAGAATGCCAGCAAACAGTTCCGGTGTATCTGCCGCGGCGGCTGGCAATCCTGTTCGAGTTCGCCGCCGCGAAAGATCAATCTCGGATAGACCGGATAGTAGCGGGATGGCGCGTGCGTGTCAAATGTTTCTTGGGGGAAAGTCAGCGACTCCTCTAACGAGAGGGGGACAACGCGGGCACCCGCCACCAAAACTAGCTAACGGTGGTGCGCGCCGATTCGGCGGCACCGGATTCGGCAAGGCGCTGCTGCCGTTCACGCCAGGCGACGTGCCAGAAAAGCATACAGGCGCCGAGGACCAGCATGCTATCGGCAAGATTGAATACGGGCCAATCGAAATGAATTTTTTGAATCTCAAAATGAAGCCAGTCGCGCACCGCGTGGACGGGTTGGCCGGCCTTGGGATCGGGTGCTTGCCAAATTAGCCGGGGCAGGCCGAGCCGGTCGTACAGATTGCCGAAAATGCCGGCCATGAGCGACGCCAGGGCGATAGTAAGCCACCAATCGCGCCCAGCGCCAGCGAAAAACAGCCAATAGAAAATGCCAATGGCGGCCAGAATGGAAAGCACGGTGAAGGCTTTAGTCATCCCCTGCCCCACGCCGAATAATGCGCCGTTATTCAGGCTGGTGGTGAGACTGAATACACCGGGAACGAGCACGAGCGGCGCGTTCTCATACGGCATGCCCAGCTTGGCGAAGATCCAATTTTTAGTGGCCAAGTCGGCCAAAAAGCCTACGATCAGCAGGCAGACGAACAAGGCCATTCGCGATGCTGGCACATGGGTCGAAGACATCCGTGACCCTCGTTTGAAGCTAGCCACGCGTTTCCATTTTCGAGGCGCACTTAATGCACAGGGCTGTATAAGGAATTGCTTCCAGGCGGGTCTTGGGAATTTTTGTGCCGCATTCCTCGCAATCGCCGTAAGCGCCCGCTTCAATGCGCTCCAAGGCGCCTTCGATCGCTTCCAACGTAACTTCGTCGTTTTCCATCAGGCTGAGCGTAAATTCCTGCTCGAAATTGTCGCTTCCCAAGTCGGCCATGTGAATGGGCATGCTGGACAAATCGCCATTGGCTTCGGCCCGGTTTTTCTTCAGTGCGGCGTCGGCCAATTGGTTTACATCGCCACGCAAACGAGATCTTAAAGCCAGCAGCAGGGCCTTATAGCCATTCACTTCAGCCTTCTTCATCGATAGGTACTCCAGCGTTGAAAATCCCTGAGTGGACGTGTTTGTAGGTATGTAAACTCTCATTATAAACAGCGCCCAACGGGACTGTCAAAGGGCCGGCGCGGCCGGACAGCACGGGGCGATTCCTGGACATGCGTATCGGGGGACGATAAGGTAAATGTTCCAGGCAACACCACCGCAGATTAGGAAGTTGTTATGAGGGTCTATTTCCGCTGCAGTCTTTTGGCTGTGCTCTGTTTGTCGTTCATGTTTTGTACGGTTGGCGATTCTTCCGGCCAAGCACCGAAGAAAATTAAGCTAGCGTTTGTGACCAACAACGCGGCAACATTTTGGACAATTGCCCGCGCAGGTTGTGAAGATGCCGCCAAAGAACTAGGCACCGTGCAACTTGATTTTCGGATTCCTTCGACCGGCGGCAGTGCCGAACAGCGGCAGATATTGGACGACCTGGTTTCGGCGGGGGTGGATGGCATTGCGGTCAGCCCGATTGACCCGGGGAACCAGACCGATTTTCTCAATCGAGTGGCGAGCCAGACGCTGCTGGTTTGTCACGATAGCGACGCGCCGGAGAGCAAGCGCGTTTGTTACATCGGCACCGATAACACCGCGGCCGGCGTCGAAGCGGGAAAGCTAATCAAGGAAGCAATTCCGAGCGGTGGCAAGATCATGCTATTTGTCGGATCGCTGGATGCGCAGAACGCGAAAGAGCGTCTGGCGGGGATCAAGCAGGCGCTGGCCGGGTCGAACGTTGAGATTATCGACGTGCGGACCGATGAGACTGACACGGTTCGCGCACAAAAGAATGCTGAGGATGCACTGGTGAAGTATCCTGACATCGCGTGCCTGGTGGGTCTATGGAATTACAACGGACCGGCAATTCTGAATGCGGTCCGCGGCGCCGGAATGACCGGCAAAGTGAAGATCGTTTGCTTTGATGAGAATGCCGAAACACTTGACGGCGTAGCGGCCGGTGATATTTATGGCACGGTGGTGCAGCAGCCGTATGAGTTTGGAAAGCAGGCCATCACACGCATGGCCAAGCACCTCAACGGGGATAAGGAAGCTTTGGGCGGCGGCAAAATAATTGTGCCCACGCGCAGCGTGAAAAAAGGCGACGTCGCGGAATTTCAAGCCACGCTGAAGAAAATTCTTGGCCAATAAATCTACTCAGGCCATCAGCACGCGCATGCAAGCAGACGAGAATTCGCTGAGCGGCCGAGTGACCGGGCCGCCGCTTCTTTCCATGCGCGGAATTTCCAAGCGATTTCCAGGCGTTGTGGCGCTGGATGCCGTCACCTTGGAGGTAGGCCGCGGCGAAGTGGTTGCCCTGTGTGGAGAAAACGGAGCGGGAAAATCGACGCTGATGAAAATCTTGGGGGGCGTTTACCAACCAGATGCCGGCGAGATTTTGATCGATGGATGTGCGATTGCAATTCGGAATGTGAATGATGCAATGCGGTTGGGCGTGGCGCTCATTCATCAAGAACTGAATGTGCTGGACAATTTGGACGTGGCGGCCAACGTGTTTTTGGGTCGGGAGCCGCGGCATCGCTTTTTCGGATTGATCGATCAAAGACGATTGCATGCGGATACAGCGCCTTTGCTGCGACGCCTGGGCTTGGAAGTTTCAACACGAACTCGACTTGATAAGCTGTCGCTGGCGCACCAGCAGATGGTGGAAATTGCGAAAGCACTGTCGCAGAATGCGCGGATGATTGTGATGGATGAGCCGACCTCGAGCCTGACGTTGCAGGAAACCGATCGGCTGCTGTCGCTGGTGAGCGAGTTGCGCAATCAAGGCGTCAGCGTGGTTTATATTTCGCATCGGTTGGGAGAAGTTGAGCGCGTGGCGGACCGGGTGGTGGTGCTGCGCGACGGTCGCAATGCTGGAGAGCTGAATCGTGACCAGATCAGTCACGAGCGAATTGTGCGCTTGATGATCGGGCGCGACATTCAAGCGTTTTATGCCGAGTCGCATGCCGCACGGGTGCCGGGGTTCTTGCAGATTCGCAATGCGCGGTCGAGCCGGTATCCGCAGCATGCTGTATTGTTGGATGCGGCGCAGGGGGAGATTCTTGGCGTTGCCGGATTGGTCGGCGCGGGTCGATCGGAAATCGCCAAGGCCATTGTCGGACTGGATTCCAGCGGTGGAGCTGAAATCAGTTTGGGTGGGAAACGAATCGATATTCGGCGACCAAAGGACGCAATTTCGCAAGGCATTTATTTGGTTCCCGAGGACCGGCGCGGGGCTGGGTTGGTGACCGAAATGAATGTGCGCGAAAATATCAGTCTGCCGTCGCTGCGCAGGTACGCGCCGCTGTGTTTGATTCGGCGTAGCAAGGAGCGCAAAACCGCGGACCAACAAATTGCCGCCCTGCGCATTAAAACGCCCAGCGCGGAGACTCGGGTGGTCAACCTAAGCGGCGGGACGCAACAGAAGGTGGTGCTGGGGAAGTGGCTGGCGATGTTGCCCCGGGTGATGATTTTCGACGAACCGACACGAGGGATTGATGTTGGCTCGAAGGCGGAAATTCATCGGATCATGCGCCAACTGGCGGAACAAGGAACGGTGATCTTGATGATCAGCAGCGACATGGAGGAAATTTTGCACGTCAGCGATCGAGTGGTAGTGATGCACGAAGGGCAAATTGCCGGCGTGCTCGATCGGCCGCAGTGTACGGAAGAAAACATTATGAATTTGGCCGTGGGAAAAATATCGGGCACGGTTCGATGAAAAAGATAATCGGAATTTTGCTGCTGTTCATTGTTCTGTGTGCCGTCACGACGGCGGTGAATCCGCGATTTCTATCGCAGGCCAATCTAACAAATTTGGCGAACCAGATTGGAATGTTCGGCTTGTTCAGCATTGGCGCAGGCTTGGTGATTATTACCAGCGGCATCGATTTGTCGGTCGGTTCAATGATCGCTTTAACGGGCGTGCTTTTATGCATGGAATTAAGCGATTGGCATTGGCCTTGGCCGTTGGCGGTGTTGAGCATTTTGTTGCTGCCGTCGATCTTGGGGTGGATTCACGGCGTTTTGATTACGCGAACGAACTTGCAGCCGTTCATCGTCACATTGTGCGGATTGTTGCTATATCGCGGGTTGGCGAGATTCATCGCCAAAGACAGCACCAAAGGATTCGGCGACGCCAAAGGAATCGAGTGGTTGCGATTTGCAGCATCAGGCCGGTTATTTCAAATGGTCGATTCGGCGACCGGGAAAGATAGTTTTTCTGGCATTCCTATGCCGTTTGTGATTTTGATCGTCGTGGCGGCGATTGCTTGGGTGGCGCTCCACTGGTCGGTATACGGGAGGTATTTGTTCGCCATCGGTCGGAATGAAGAGGCGGCCCGTTTTTCCGGCATCAATACGCGAAGGGTCGTGACCAGCGCCTATGTAATTTCCGGGCTTTTGGCTGGAGTTTCTGGAATTGTTTTCGCGTTTTACACCAACTCGGTTTCGCCTTCAACTTACGGAAATTTTTACGAGCTATATGGCATCGCGGCAGCGGTGTTGGGGGGCTGCAGTTTGCGCGGAGGAGAAGGTTCAATATTGGGAATTGTCATCGGCACCGCCATCTTGCAGGTGCTGCAGAATTTGGTGAACTTGTTGGGGATTCCCAGTTCGCTCAATTTTGCCGTGATGGGAGCGGTGGTGCTGGTGGGTGTATTGGCAGATCAGTTGTTGCAGAACCGGGCTCGGAAGCGGCTTGCGCGGGCGCGCAGTTAAACACCAAAAACGGCGGAGTTTCTCCCTGATCTAGCGCACGGCTCAACATCGATGACTCTGGAAATAACCGGAGCAATTGGCAGATTCGTATGAAAGTAAATGTCTGGACTATCGCTGTTGTACTAATGGCCAGCGCGGTCGCTGGGTCGCTGGAATTGGCCGGTGCGCAAGAGAGCGGAGGTACTGCGCAGGCACCCAACACGAAAATGGGGGCGACACTGAGCGTGAAGGCGGGTGTGGACCGTGTGGTTGTGCTTGGCGGCAAAACTTATTTGCGGGGCAGAATTAAAAACGATGGTGGATCCAATGGGGTAAGCAGTGCGCTGAAAATCAAGTGGAGCAAAGAGTCGGGACCGGGCGACGTGGCTTTTGAGGATTCTTCGGCCGCGGTTACAAGCGCGACGTTTTCTGCGCTGGGCGATTACTCGTTAAAGCTAACCGCAAGTTCGGGCGAACTGATATCGACGGATAAACTTCAGGTCAAAGTGCAGCCCGCTGCTGGCGCCCAGCATTTGGAAACGGTGGATACTCGACGGTACCAAATCAACAGTCCATTGTGGAACGACCGGATCAAAGCGCTGATTGTTCACTGGATCCCGCATTGCTACACAGCGATTTCTGACTTAAAGCTCAAGGAAGGCGGCATCGCAAATTTGATCGAAGCCGGTAAGAAGTTACGCGGCGAACCGGCTGTCTTGCATGTTGGCCATCCATTTGCCAACGCATGGGTATACAACACGCTGGAGGCGATGTGCCTGGCGCAAATGGTCGATCCGCAGGGGGAACGAGAAGTCCAGATCGCTCAGGAAGCGATGCGGGCGAAAATTGACGAGTGGATTCCCATAATTCTGGCAGCGCAGGAGCCCGATGGTTATTTGCAGACGCGATTCACGCTGGGCACTGCCAAGGACAAAGGAAATCCGCCTGAGCACTGGAGTCCGCGCGGCCGAGGCGAGCACGAAGGCTACGTGGCAGGGTATTTCTTAGAGGCGGCCATTGCCCACTACAACATGACAGATGGTAAAGATCGGCGGCTGTACGATGCGGCCAAAAAACTTGCGGACTGCTGGTGTGAGAATATTGGGCCGCCTCCGAAAAAAACGTGGTACGACGGTCACCAGGAAATGGAGATCGCGCTGGTACGGTTTGTGCGGCTGGTGAATCAAGTCGATGGGTCCGGCAGCGGTGACAAGTACCTTGAATTGGCAAAATTTCTGATCGATTCGCGCCGCGATGGCAGCCCGTACGATCAAAGCCACTTGCCCGCCGTGCAGCAGTACGAAGCCGTCGGACACTCGGTAAGGGCTGGCTATTTTTATTCCGGAGTGGCCGACATTGCCATGTTGACGCACGATCAGGATTACCAGAGTGCGGCGTGTTCGTTGTGCGATAACATCGTGGATAAAAAGTATTACATAACCGGAGGCATTGGCTCAGGAGAGACCTCCGAGGGTTTTGGCCCGAATTATTCGTTGCGCAACAACGCCTACTGCGAATCGTGCTCGGGCATCGCGGAGTTGTTTTTTCAGTACCGCATGAACCTAATGCGCTGCCAGGCGAGGTTTGCCGATCTTTATGAGGAAACTTTATATAACGCGATCTTGGGCGATATCGATTTAGCCGGTGACAATTTTTACTACCAGAATCCGTTGGAGACAGCTGGGCGGCCCGATTCGCATCAACCGGAGCGGCTGGTTGGATTTCGGACAGCGTGGCATTCGTGCCCGTGTTGTGTCAGTAATATTTCGCGGACGTTGCTGATGCTCCCGACTTGGATGTATGCGATTGGGCCCCAGAGCTTGTACGTTAACTTGTTTGCAGGCAGCACCGTTGATGTTGGACAGGTGGCCGGTACGAAATTGCAGGTCGTGCAAGAGACGAAATATCCATGGGATGG
>DASXPQ010000168.1:0-2952 GCA_036493575.1 Pirellulales bacterium | reverse complement strand
GGCCTTTGCCGCCGGCTTGTGCGGCTCGCTGAAATCCTCCGAACAGGTCTGCAAAGGGGCTGCCACCTCCGCCTGCACCTCCGCCTTCCCCAAACCGTTCGCCAAACAGTTGGCCGAAATCGATTTCTTCATACCCGCCAGGAGTTCCCTGCGTGTACCACGATTGCCCGCCGCGTGGTGCGGCGCCTGCGCCCGCGCCTCCAGCGGCGGCAGATTCGAACGCGCTGCCATACCGATCGTATAGTTCGCGCTTGCTCGTATCGTTGAGCACGTCGAAGGCCGCCTGCACCTTCTGGAATTTTTCCTTGGCGGTTTTATCGTCGGGATGCAGATCCGGGTGAAATTTGCGAGCCAGGCTGCGATAGGCCTTTTGGATATCCGCTTGCGAGGCGTTTTTATCCACACCCAAAACTTGATAATAATCGTCAGCCATTATGTGCGTAGGTTTGGAAATGCGGTCGCGGAGTTTTTCTGCATTTGGCGGGTGAAAGCAGCATCGGCGCCATGACCGGCGGCAGAACTATTCTAGGTCGCGGCGGCAGCCTACATCAAGGACAAAGATTTTGTGCTGCCGGGCCGTGCTAAGATTAAGAATACCGCCTTTGCGCTGGGCCGCCTTATGAATTTACGAATCGCCGCGCTGTTTCTCTTGCTCGCGATTTTCACTCCCGCGGCGCTATTTGCTTCCGGGCAATTGGAAATCCGCGTTGTCGATCGCGAAACTGGCCAGCCATTGGCAGTCCGCATGCATCTGAAAAATGCACAGGGCAAACCCATAAAACCACCGGGCGTGCCTGCACTAGGCGACCATTTTGTGTTCTACGACAAAATTGTCCTCAAACTTCCCAATGGCGGATACGAATTTCTGATCGAACGAGGCCCGGAATACTTGGAGCGCACCGGACATTTTCAAATCGAGAATTTCGCCGACGACAGCAAAACCATCGACATGAAACGGTTTGTCGATATGGCCCACGAAGGCTGGTTTAGCGGTGACCTGGACGTCGAACGGCCGGAAAAAGATCTGGAACTGCTCATGCGGGCCGACGACGTGCACCTCGTGCCGCTCATCACGTGGTCTAACAAGAAAAACCCGTGGGTCAAAAAGCCGCTGCCCAAAACCATCGTGAATCAATTCGACGGCAACTACTTTGATAGCTTGCTGGGAGGGCAATTAACGGCGCCCGGCACTACGCTCCGTTTGTTCGGACTCGATAAGCCGCTCGATATTGAGGATGCCACCGGAGCAAAATCCGCCGCAACCGTATACGGCAGCTTGCCCTGGCTACCCGCTGTCGAACAAGCGCGCCGCGAGAAAAACGCCTGGGTCGATGCAGGCGCGTTTTTTGCCCGCGATTTACCGATTTGGATCGCTGCTGGCCAGGTCGACTCCATCCAATTGGCCAATCGGCATCTGGAGCGTGAAGGAGTGCTGGATAATGAAGCTGGCGGCTGGCCGCGCGATTTAACCTCGTTTCCCAAGCCGCAAGGCAACGGCCGTTGGTCGAATGAAATTTACTATCACTTACTGAATTGCGGTCTGAAAATTCCGCCGACAGCCGGCAGCGGCTCGGGCGTGAACAATAATCCGGTGGGTTACAACCGTGTGTATGTGAATGTGAACTCTGGCGTAACCGGGGCTGGTAACAGTGGTTCACATTCCGATGATGCCAATGCCAGCCAAATCACTTGGGACGCGTGGTGGAACGCTTTGAAGGCGGGTCGGGTCGTTGTCACCAACGGTCCGCTGTTCCGACCCAATGTCGAGGGGCAACTTCCCGGGTATGTGTTCAAAGCGGACGCCGGCGGCACGCTTGAACTGTTGATTGCTCTGATCCTTTCCACACGCGAAAAAATCCGCTACTTGGAAGTGATCAAAAACGGTCGCAGCGTAATTGAGGCCAACCTGGACGATTTCCAAGCCAGCGGCGGCAAGCTGCCGCCCATCAAATTCGACGCCAGCGGCTGGTTTTTGGTACGGGCCATTACCGACAACTCCAAAACGTACCGCTACGCCAGCACTGCACCGTATTACGTGGAGGTTGGCTACAAGCCGCACATCAGTCGCACCAGCGTGCAATTCTTTTTAGATTGGACGAATAAGCGAGCCGTGGAAGTTGCCGACGCCATCAAAGCCGATGACTCCGACGCCGCCAAGACTGCCAAGCGTTATACAGAGCAAGCGCAAACGTACTGGAAAGCCTTGCTAAAAAAAGCGAACGCGGAGTAATCCTGCCAGCGTCTGCTACTGGCCTTCGCCCGTGGAACTTTCGGGGACCGCGATACTTTCGTGTCCTGTTGTACCGTTCCCCTCGGCGCCATTACCGCGGGCCAAGCTTTCGGTCATCGGATTTGCACCATCCACTAGCATCGTATCTGCACCGTTGCCATTGAGGCTCAATGCCGAACCGAGCGCCAAATCGCCCACAACTGCGGCAGCGGGCTGGATCCCTAACAGCCGCTCCTGTACGCGGAAAGGTACTTCTCCATCGGCCACCGGACGTCGTGTAAAAGAGCAATCGGGTTGCAGCACTCGCGCTTTGACATTGTCCTTCAAATAAGCGGGCACAATTTCATGCAAAATGCGATCGCGCAAATCTTCTTGTTCCACCGGGAACATCACTTCCACCCGGCGATAAAAGTTGCGCGGCATCCAGTCAGCACTGGACAGAAACACTTTGGCGTCCGAATCGGGTCCGAAAACGTATATCCGGCTGTGTTCCAGGAACCGATCGACAATGCTCCGCACCCGAATGTTGTCGGAAATACCTGGCACGCCGGGCCGCAAGCAGCACACGCCCCGATCGACAATGTCGATGGGCACGCCGGCCTGGCTGGCGCGGTACAGCGATTCGATCACGCGGTGATCGACAATTGCATTTACCTTGGCGAAAATTCTGGACGGTTTGCCTTCCGTTGCCCGCTGCGTTTGCTCCTCGATTAATTGCAAAG
>DASXPQ010000167.1:0-11212 GCA_036493575.1 Pirellulales bacterium | reverse complement strand
TGTAGGTATGCCCCGGTTGCGGTTTCAACAACATCTTTGCTCCAGAGCGTGAGTCGCTCGCAATTCAGGAGCATCATGCTGGACCAATTCTTGCGTGGATAGACGGATTGGACCGCGCCATTCATTTTCACCGAGGCAGTTGGCTGATGGTTGTGCTTGACGACTCGGAGCGCCAGACCATTCATATCGAGTTGAGCGATCCGGGCAATATCGCCAAGACACAGCATGCCGCTATCTAAATACAAAGCCGTGTTTTGGAATGCACATAAGTAGGGCACCAAAAACCGCGAATAGGTGTACTCTGTGCTGGCGACCGGATCGTATGAGCGATTGAGCCGCAATTCCGGAAGCTTGAGGTAGCGAATTTCAAGCGGAATTGAGGACTGTTTGCGCAAACTGTATGCCAGTACGTCGGCAGGTTCGGGAAAGCGCGAGTCCCAACCTATGAAGATGCGGAACATGATTTACCCCTGGTCTTGCATGATGCGGCTAGCCATGAGAATCGGGCATTTGGCTGCCGGTATTTAATGCATCAAGCTCAGGGCTGAAATCAATAAGATTAAGTGCATTCCGAACATTGCTATCAGCTTGCTGCCTGCTCTCGGTACTAGCGAAATAGCAATGCTGGTAGAGATTTAATGGCAGCGGGTTTGCCCGGGTTTCCACAATTGGAGACGATGATTTTATCGTCAAGCTGTTGAGTCTCGCGTGGAGGACCGAGCAACGCGCCACCGTCTGAACGCCGGGCCAATGCCGGTTGGCAATTTACACCATTAACTTTGCTGTCCTGATCCAGGTTTGGGCGTCGGAGGTTGCCATGCGCCTCGACCAAGAGTATGGGCATCTTTCGGTTCCAACCGAGCAGAGCGCAGGTTCTCGCGCTGGATGGCATCGTAGACTTCCTGGCGGTGGACCGGGATTTCCGTGGGGGCATTAATGCCAAGGCGCACTTTATCGCCGCGGATATCGACAATGGTGACAACAATGTTGTCGCCAATGATGATGCTTTCGTCGCGCTGTCTCGACAAAACAAGCATCGCGAACTCCTTCCTTCAATATAAGATCCGAAGTGGTCGGTTCGGATCGATGGTTAGCCGGCGAATGGTGCAGGAATGTAGCGTTAGGTAACTTTTAATTCAAATCGGGAATCAAACAACGGCTTTGCTTTGTCTCAGGCGGTTTTCCGCAGCTCGGTGGGTTGATTTACCAGTTGATATTGCAGCGGTTGATCGCCGTTGGTGATGACTTGCCTACCAACTCGGCGCTGCAAATTAATCACAAGCGGCGCCTTTAGGTTCAGTGTGATTCCGGCGTCGTTCTTACCAATGATGGCCAGAACTTGTGCTTCCCGCACTTCGGTCAGCTCCAAGGGAGCCAACTCTCCGCGCGACACGCGAACTTGATAATCGGGAACAAATCGCCGTGGGCAAACGACAGCGAGGGCAATTTCCGGGCGCGAGGAATTTTGGAGCCACCCGAGGGCATCGTTATCGGCGTCGGCTAGCAGTACCCAGTGACGGCAATCTTCCAATCCCAATAGACCGGAGGGGAAGTGGAG
Source organism: Pirellulales bacterium (assembly GCA_036493575.1). Classification (GTDB taxonomy): domain Bacteria; phylum Planctomycetota; class Planctomycetia; order Pirellulales; family JADZDJ01; genus DATJYL01. Next base: position 9,654 of record DASXPQ010000167.1, on the reverse strand, counting down.
TAAATCGTCAGGCTCGATATCAATGCTGCCAAATCGGATGGAATCAATTTTCATGGGCGGACCTCCTGTCACTACATGAAATGGCAAGCCGAGGCGACTTGATTTTTGAATCCTATCCCCTGACGTGTGCGGCCAATGGTAGGCCACATCAACACGTTTACGCCAGCAACCGGATGGATTCAGTACACGGCATGAAGCGCCTCGCTGCGATTCCCGCGCAGTTTCCGCGTGCTTCATCTGCTACATCGGCTAGCATGCTTCACGGAGGCGAGAGAAACCTAGTAGCGTGGCAATCTGACGGACGTGGCGGTTATGTAACGTGTACGTGATGTTTGGCTTCACCCAGGCCAATATGAATCGCTCAAAACAACCCTCGGGGTGCCGTGTGATTTTCATAGGGTGAAGAGACACCGACCAAACATTTCCGGCGATTCAGACTTGCCGGTATAGGGCCTATTTACGCAAGGCGGCGCGAATTGTGAACGATGTACCGGTTTGCGAAAATAGACATGAAATATCGTGTTCTAATTCAAAAAATCATTGCACTATAGGGCTTTGCGGTTTAATTTAAGACCTGCGTCAGAGGGAGACCTCGGCGGGAACGAGAAGAGCGGCAAGGCAGTAACGGTTTGGTTTGAGATTGGTCGGGGGACCGATCTTAGCGGCTTTTTTCGCATCATTTTCTGCTGAGGGATACCATGCGCGCAAATCGAATGATCGGGCAACAACGGCTGACCGTAATGGGATGTGTGGTTAGTTTAGTTGCGACTTTCAGCCTCACAGCAACCGGTAACAGCTATTTGCTGGATGCTAGTTACGGCGGTGTCGACGGGGTGCCCAATGGAGGCTACACCGGGGTTTACAAAACGATCAACGCGGCACTGGCCGCGGTTCCGAGCGGCGCATCGGCAGCGAACCCAAATTTGCTGTTTGTCAATCCCGGCACCTACAACACGGCAGCGACAACTGGCGTTTCGTTGTCTTATAGCCGAAGTAATGTTGCGCTGATCGGAATGTCCGGCAACGCCGATGACGTGGTGTTTACGTCTACGCTTGATTCCGCCTACGTCCCCTCTGGCACGACCAGCACTCTTGGCACGACAGGTAGTGCCAGTCTGCAGCTCAAAGGGAACAACGTCAGCGCTGTGAATATCACGTTCGCCAACAGCACGGACACGCCCTACATTGTGAGCACAGGCCATCAGACTGTGAGTCCGACCGGCAGCTACAATACTACCGGCCAAAGCCAGACAGCAAGTCAACCAGCTGTGGCGCTGCTTCTCCAAGGGGATGAGCAAGCATTCAGTAATTGCAAATTCCTGGGCTATCAAGACACGCTTTATACGAAGGGTGGGCGTGTATACATCACCAATAGCTATGTCAGTGGCGATAACGATTTCATGTTCGCCAACGGAACGGTGGTCTTTAAGAATTCGACCATCAACTTTGACGGCGACCACTCGGGCGGCGCGATGACGGCGGCTAGCACCGATAAACGAACTTCCAATGGTTTGGTGTTTTTGAACAATAAGATCACGGGAAATTCCGTCCATGGTAATACAGTTATCGATTCGCAAAACGGCGCGAACGTAAATGGTCCGGGCTTGAGTTCCATGTATTTGGGCAGGCCGTGGGGATGGCAGCAAACCGGGGGCGATGCGGGCACCGTGTTCATCAACAATCAGTTCTTGACAACTGCAATCAAGCCGGTCGGTTGGTTGGCTTGGAATCCTAATGAAACGAACGTTGCCAACGGAAAGAACGGCGGCAACCCTGCTGAAGACTCGCGGTATGCGGAATACGGCAACACGGATGTCGGCAATTCGTCGATCGACGTAAGCGGGCGAGTGAGCTGGTCGCACCAATTCACGGCGGGTCAGGCCAGCGCTTATACGGTGGCAAATATCTTTTCGTACGAAGGGAACCCGCAATATCCATGGTACGGCAATGGCTATCCATCGACCGATGCGTCGATGCCGGGTACAGGGTCTGCGAATCCGAGCGATCCGAATTACAGTTGGCCCGCCTTTTGGGGTGATCGAAACAGCCAAAATGACGGAACTGGTAACGATTTGATTTTGAACAACCCCATGTCGTACAGTGATCCTTCTTGGATTGTCGCCGCTGCCTGGGATCCGGATGCGCAATTGGCTGCGGTTCCTGAGCCAGGCAGTGCGGTGCTGCTGGGTTTGGGCGTGCTCATATGCTGGCGACGCGCTCGAAAGCGATCGCGCTGACCGACCGTCGAGCCCCTCCTGCTCGTAAAATTCTCGGCAAGATCAGACAATCTGTCTGGCCCGCAGCTTGTTTACGCCATTGGAATTTATCCAGTTATGGCTGAGGCGGCTGCTGATTGCCGTCGGTCCCGGGCTGGGATGTTGGTTCCGGCTGTGGAGCAGCAGGTTGTCGGCCTAGGGGCTGGCCTGTGGTTTTGAGATGTTGCAAACTCTCGTCGAATTGCTTTTCGTAAGCGTCGCCGCCGCAACCACCATTGAAGAGCACGCAGGCGGCTATCATTGACCAAAGCCAATTTGGACGGCGGTTTGACGTTTGCATGGCAACATCTCCTAAGGCATTTCATTTCGATGCCTTAATTTTTGGTCCACAAAACCCTCAGTGTCAAGCGGCAGATTTGAGGTCGTGGTTTCAGCCCGGCACTGATATTATTAACGTCAAATCATTCAGGTTCATAGACACAGCACACCGTGATGCCGCGCATTCTGCATATTGTTCCGAGTTTGAAGCTAGACGGCGCCACAAAGCTGCTGGCGCTGCTCGCGACAGAATTACCTGGTATCGGGTTTGACAGCGAAATTATCGCCCTGCAGGCCACTCGCTCGGCTTCCGAAATGCTTCATGGCAACGGCATCGGTCCTAAGGTGATCAGATGGCGTGGAACTCTAGATGCCATTGCATTCTGGCGAATGTTACAGCGAATCCGCAGGCACAAGCCGGATATTGTTCATCTTTGGTCGATGAAGCGGGGTGGTTACGCTGCACTGCTGGCGACGCGGACGGCTGGCGTGAGGCGGATTGTGGTCTCTTTAAGGCCACCTGACGGACGGAAATATAACGGACCGCGGGCGAGCTGTCGGTGGCTTGAAAAACGAGCGGATCGCTTCATCGTCAATGGCAGCGCGGCCGGCGACGCTGTTGCAACTTGGGGAATTTCGAGCGACAAATTCGCCACGATTCCCGCCGCAGTTGCGCCGTTTGTGAAAAGTTTGATTTCGCGGCAAGAGTTGCTGGCGGAATTGAAACTGCCAACGGATGCAAAATTGATCGCCTATCTGGGGCCGCTGACGAAGGAAAAGCGATTGAAAGAGTTGATTTGGGCGATAGATCAATTGAAAGCCGTGGGCGTTACGGCCCACTTAGTAGTTGTCGGAGAAGGCCCGCTGCGAGGTGCTTTGGAACGATATTGTTGGTTGAACCGGGTCGAAGACCAAGTGCATTTTCTTGGTTTCCAAGACGACATCGCGCGGCTGCTCTCGCACATCGACGTGCTTTGGGAAGCAGGCGCTGGGGAGGAACATTCCGACGCAATTTTAGAAGCAATGTCGGCCGGAATTCCAGTTGTCGCTGCCGATGCTCTGGGTAACCGCGAATTGGTTTTGTCCGGCGAAACCGGTTATTTAGTACCACAACAGGAACGAGCTGGATTTGCCCGATGCACATTGCCGCTGCTAGAAAATCCGGAATTAGCCGGAGAGTTGGGGGCTGCTGGCCGCCGCCGCGCCATGCAGTTCTATCGAGTGGACGAGATGGTTGCGCGATATGCAGAACTGTACCGGCAATTGCTTGAATGATTTTGGATGTTGCTAGGAGAATTTTCAGGTACGTGATCCGTTTGTTAGGTTTGAGGCGACGGTAGCGCTGATTGATCGAATATGAGGGTCGGCGGTTTGCTGAATTTCTCCGCCTCTTTAGCACCCTAGACGCGTGAGGTAGAATGTAGGACCCCAGGACTGGCGGAAACCTTGGAGAGTTGTGATGCAGTACTCATTGAACGGACAACCGAAACGGCCGAATGTTTTAGCCGTGATCCTTGCCGGCGGCAAAGGAACTAGGTTGGAACCGTTAACGCGCGATCGAGCGAAACCGGCGGTGCCGTTTGGCGGCTTGTACCGGATTATTGACTTCACCTTGTCGAACTGCCTGAACAGCGGGCTGCGCAAGGTGTTGGTGCTTACGCAGTACAAGGCGACTAGCTTGGATCGGCATCTTAGCCTTGGATGGAAGCAGCTATTAAGCCGGGAGCTGGGGGAATTTATCGACGTGTTGCCGCCGCAGCAACGGATTGATGAGCATTGGTATCAGGGGACTGCCGATGCGGTGTATCAAAACATTTACACGTTGGAGAAGGAGCGGCCTGACTACGTGGTCGTTCTGGCTGGGGACCACATTTACAAGATGAATTACGGCACCATGGTGGAGGCCCACCTGGAGAAAAACGCCGACGTAACGATCGGCACGTTGCGGGTGCCGATGGAAGATTCGCGACATTTCGGCGTGGTGCAAATGGATGCGGGCGGCCGGGTGACCGGTTTCGAGGAAAAGAACCCGCATGCCCGGACCATCCCCGGCGACTCGCGGCACTGCCTGGCTTCGATGGGGATTTACGTGTTTGGCGCGAGATTCCTATTTGAACAACTTTGTCTGGACGCTACCCAACCGAATAGTCAGCACGATTTTGGGCGTAATATCATCCCATCGATCATCGATACCCACCGGGTATTTGCATTTCCATTTCGTGATGAAAACCGCAAGCAGGACGCTTATTGGCGTGATGTGGGCACGCTGGATGCCTATTTCGAGGCGAACATGGATTTAGTGGAAGTGGACCCACTACTTAACATGTACGACATGCAGTGGCCGATCCGCACCTATCAGCCAAATTATCCACCCCCCAAGTTTGTGTTCGCAGAACATGGCCCCGAAGCGCGACGCGGCGAGGCGCTGGATAGCGTAGTGTGCAGCGGCTGTATTATTTCCGGAGGTCACGTGCGACGATCGATTCTGGGGCCCAATGTTCGTGTGAACAGCTATGCCAGGGTGGAAGACTCGATTTTATTCGAAGACGTTGACATTGGCCGCCACGCCAATGTGCGGCGTGCCATTATCGACAAACGAGTGAAGATTCCGGCGGGAACCACCATTGGTTTTGATCCTGAACAGGATCGCGCCCGAGGATTTACGGTAACGGACAAAGGAATCACGGTAATCGCAAAAGCCGAAGGTGTGGAGCACTTCCTCGTGGAACCAGCCGAGCAGTTCTAACGTCGGTGTGGGGTGCTTTCGCGGACGATCAACCTAGCCCTGCCAGTTCGCACAAGTTGGCATTCATGACGGGCTGTGGGCAGCTCCAGACGAGGAAAAATAACGCCTCGCGGCACCAGCGGCCAGCGGGGTGACCAGCAACATAGCCGGCGCCCTTGGCCGCGGCCAAAGCAGCTTGAGTGGCGCGAAGAGCCAGACTGTTGGCGCGGGCTCGCAAATCTTCTGACGAGCAGGCGGGTGCACCCGCTGCGAGGGCTAACAAATCGGCCTCGCATACGTCGTGTTCACTACGCAAGCTTTCAGTTGGCGCACGTAACTCTATGCGCTTTTTGGACTCGTTATCCAAAAAGCTTATGGCTGCGGCCGAAAGACCAATCGCCAGAGCTGACGTTTGCAACCCGCCGGTTTTTGTCCCACTTCGCGCGGCAATGACGTTTTCGACCGGCCCATCCAAGAGGGCGTCGTTTCCAACATGGACTTCGTGGCATTCTAGAGGTCCCGTATGGCTGGAGTTCAATCCTAACAACTTGGCGTGCGAGGGCACGACGACGCCAGAAAGCGAAGTGGGGAGAGCTAATAGGACTTGCTGGCCATCATCCATTGTCGCACCCAACACAACGATGTCGGCATGAGCAGCGCCGGTGACCCAAGGGCTGTAGCCATTTAGCACGAACCCATCGGCAGTTTCGCGAGCCTGCAAAACCGGTTTTGCCAGATGGCGGCGACTGGTCGTCAGGTGCGAAATACCAACCGTGGCGAACAATGAGCCGTCGGCCAAAGCGGGCAACAGCCTTTGTTTTGCGGTTTGGTTATCGCTTTCTACAATTCGTCGGACGGCAGCGCTGCGCTGGGTGAGGACAAACGCCGTTGTGAGGCAGGCTGCCGCCAGCTTCATATATCCACTTGCCAGAGCTTCTTCTGTCCAATCGAAACCGCCCCATTCGTGCGGCAGGAACCAGCGGTAGACCCCAGCCTGACCCAACAACTGAAGCTGCTGGCGCGCCCAGTCGCCTGCGATGTCCAATTCGCCCGCGGTGGCCGATAGCTGCCCGCAAAGCTGATCCAAAACGGGGTCGTCAGGACGGGTGATGGAATCGGACATTGCAAACGCGGTCAACGGAGTTCACGAAATCGTAATTGACCAAACAGACATACCAGATGTTGGGGCCTTCAATTGAGTATTGTAGTGTAACGAGGTTGGTGGGCGAGGCCGATGGCAGACCTCATATTTAGAAGTGTGTTCTAGACAAAGCGTTCGATGGTGTTTGCTTCACGTTACCGGCCTTAGAGTTGACCCACCGACGCCAGCAGTAGTAATTTGGGCGATCGGGTTAGGCAGGGGTCGCGGGGGAGAAAAGCAGTCGATATAATCGACGGTTTGAGCGTGGAATGCGAGGAGGATCGTCGCACCCCGAGTTAGTGGCGGAAAAGGATTTGCATGAGTCAAATTGAAGTCGAACCGGTCACTAGTTCCGCAGCCGCAAAAAAGCCGAGCCTGACGGAATTTTCGCCACAATCGCTGTACGACAAGTGCGTCGCGATTGCCCACAATTTGTGGTGGACATGGCATCCGGATGTGATCAATCTATTTCGCGATCTGGATCCGATCCGCTGGCGGCAATTGGACCACAATCCAATCGCGCTATTGGGGGAGTTTACGCCAGAGCGGCTGGAAATGCGGGCCGCGGAGTTGGTGTTGTATAGCCGCATCAATCAATCGTACCGCCGACTCAAGGAATACATTGGCCCACGCCCCACTTGGGGAACCACCCATGCTGGCGTTTTGGGTTCCAAGCCAGTGGCGTATTTCTCTGCCGAATTCGGCATTCATGAATCGGTGCCGATTTACTCCGGCGGCTTAGGTGTGCTATCGGGAGACCATGTAAAAAGTGCCAGTGGACTAGGTGTGCCGCTGGTGGCGATCGGACTGTTTTACGACCAGGGATATTTCAAACAGCATCTGGACGTCGACGGATATCAGCAGGAAGAGTATCTCGACACCAAAGTCGAAAATGTGCCGATGCAGCCGGCGCTGGGTATTGATGGACGACCGATTACGGTTCGTGTCGACACGCGGACCGGGCCTTTGTTCGCAAAGCTCTGGCTGATGCAAGTAGGACGGGTGGACTTGTATCTGCTGGATTGCGACGTCGAGGGAAACAAACCGGAAGATCGTGAGCTAACCAGCCGGCTTTATGGCGGCGATCATCGTACCCGTATTCGGCAAGAATTGATTTTGGGTGTCGGTGGTGTTAAAGCGCTACGGGCGCTAGGCATTTATCCTGGTGTGTATCATCTGAACGAAGGGCACAGCGTATTTGCAACGCTGGAGGCCATTCGCGAGAGAATGCATGACGATGGACAGAGTTTTGATGACGCACTCCGCGAAGTTGCCCAGCACACTGTATTTACCACGCATACACCCGTGCCAGCGGGGCACGATCGTTTCGACAGCGGCCTGATCGAAGAGCACTTGGGTCCAACGCGGGATTTGTTGGGCATTTCGCTACAGCAGTTGATGGGCTTGGGGCGTGTCGAGCCACATAACGAAGGCGAAAGTTTTTGCATGACTGTGATAGGGCTCAAACTTTCGCGACGTGCCAATGCCGTGAGTGCGTTGCATGGTCATGTAACTCGTCGTATGTGGGCCCATCTATGGCCCTGGCGTGTCGAAGAAGAAATACCCATCGGTCATATCACGAACGGTGTGCATGTGCCCAGTTGGCTAGCTTGGCAAATGCAGCAGCTTTACGACCGAATTTTTGTCGCCGATTGGATGCGGCACATGGGAAAGCCGGAAATCTGGCAGGAAATATATCGGTGCGATCCGGGTGAATTGTGGGAAACGCACTATGCCTTGAAAAACTTGCTGCTGCAATTCGTTCGCCGTCGCGTAAGCCGGCAGTGCCGCCGGCGCGGTGAGAGCGACGAAGCGGTGGAGCAGGCCCGCAATTTGTTGGATCCCAACATTTTGACGATCGGTTTTGCGCGACGCTTTGCCACCTATAAGCGGGCCGATCTGATTATGTACGAGCCCGATCGGCTGGCGGCGTTGGTGAACGATCCGCAACGGCCTATCCAACTGATCTTTGCCGGAAAGGCGCATCCGGCTGATGAGCCGGGAAAGGGACTAATTCGCAAAATTGCCAATCTGCGGCACGATCCGCGGTTTGCGGGCCGGATCGTGTATGTGGAGGATTACGACATTAACGTCGCGCGGCATTTAGTGCAGGGCGTGGATGTCTGGCTCAATAATCCACGTCGTCCGTTGGAGGCATCAGGTACCAGCGGCGAAAAGGCGGTATTGAACGGCGCGTTGAATTTGTCGATTCTGGACGGTTGGTGGGCGGAAGCATATGACGGCAAAAATGGTTTTGCCATCGGGCATGGCACCACCCACATTTCCGATGAGATTGGCGACCGGCGCGATGCCCAGGACCTAATGCGGGTGTTGGAGCAAGAGGTGATTCCACTGTTTTATGACCGCGACAATGATGGATTGCCGCACCATTGGATTCAGCGGATGAGAAACAGCATTAGTTCACTGGCTTGGCGATTCAGCTCGCACCGCATGGTGGCTGATTACGTGACGCACTGTTACCTGCCGGCGGCCGGCGGCTTAAGTTCTGACATGACCGTGCGATAAAGAAATTTCTGGTCTCTGTCAGCTTTGACAGGATCGTTTTGGTACAATTTTGTGTTTTGTTCATTTTTTGTTTTCGCTTAGGAGCGCAAGCATGTCCGGCAAGAAGAAATTACTTTCTAGCACGATCGAGCATATCGATATTAAGCGGCACAATGTCGTGGAACTGGTCGATGCCATGCAACACATGGCATTTTCAGCCCGTGACTTGGCTCGTGCGGCTGATATTTACGATCGGATGCTGCGCGACAAAGAATGCGGCATTATTTTGTGCCTAGCCGGGTCGCTGATTAGCGCCGGGTTGAAGGGCATTTTCGTTGAAATGATTCGCAGTCGGATGATCGATTGCATTGTGAGCACGGGCGCGAACATTGTCGATCAAGATTTTTTCGAAGCGCTGGGCTATCGGCACTATATTGCAGAGGATCGGCTTAAAGCGGGACTGGATGACGATAAGTTGCGCGATGCCCACATCGATCGGATTTATGACACGCTGATTGACGAAGATGAATTGCGCGTTTGCGACGACACCACGCGGATTATCGCCGACGAGCTAGCGCCGCGGATATATAGTTCACGGGAGTTTATCCAGGCGATGGGCGCTTGGCTGGTCGAGCAAGGCAAGGGGGAAGGCTCGATTGTCCGTACCGCGCATGAACACGACGTGCCAGTTTTCTGCCCGGCGTTTTCAGACTGTTCTGCCGGTTTTGGGTTGGTGGCACATCAGCATG
>DASXPQ010000166.1:0-4608 GCA_036493575.1 Pirellulales bacterium | reverse complement strand
CTGATAGCGTTTGTTAAAGAAGCCCAAAAGACCGTCGACGGCGAAGTAACGTTGAATTTGTACAAAGGAAACATTATCGTCTCCGGCCGCAAAAGCCCGAAAAGCTTGTACGACGAGGCAGTCGCCAGCATGGAAGGTGGCGGCAGTTATAATCAAACCGATGCCGAAGGCTTTTTGCGCATTCAAGGTTTGCCACTGCGGGTGCAGGCCCGTATAACACCACGAAATTTTTGATTACAGTGCGCCGGGAAACTCGGGAGGCGGACGCGAATGTATCTGCTCGAGAATCCTGTCTTGCAGCGCGAGCTGGTGGTGAACTTGCGCACGGTCCGCGCGTTCGTGCTGCTCTTTGCGTACAACGCATTGCTGGGGCTGGTGGTCGTGTTGGCGTGGCCGCGCGATCGGCAATTGGATTTGACCAGCAATCCACAGGCGGCCAAGGATTTGGTCAATTTGTTCTTTTTGGGCCAGTATGTGCTGGCATCTTTGATGGCGCCGAGTTTTGCGGCCGGTGCCATTACCGGCGAGAAGGAACGCAAAACGTACGAAATGCTGTTGGCCAGTCCGCTACGGCCAGCGGCAATCGTGCTGGGGAAGTTGCTGGCGTCGCTGGCGCATCTGGCGATTTTAATTTTTTCATCGCTGCCCATCGTAATGCTGTGCTTGCCCCTGGGCGGTGTTTCACCTTACGAAGTGCTCGCTGCGTATTTTGCGTTGGTGCTTTCCATCCTCACGTTTGGGATGATCAGCATGGCCTGCAGCAGTTTCTTTCAGCGCACGGCGGCCTCACTCGTCGTTTCCTATCTGTTAATTTTGCCGCTGGCGCTGGTGGGCATTTTGACGTGGACCAGTTTGAGCGCAGCGGGCGAGCTGCGGTTGCTACTTGCAGTGACGGTGCTGCCGGGAATGGCAGCCGCGATTTGCATCATGCTGTTTTCCGCAACGACCAAACGACTATTGCATCCACCTGATGTGGGCAGCGAAGGCAACGAAGTAATCGACATCGAGGAAGAAGCGCAGCAGGCCGTGGGGCTGGTGATTCAGCGAGATCAATTTCCCGATCGGCTGTTCGCGCCCGGCAAACGCACCACGCTGTTGCCGGATGGAGCCAATCCGGTTTACGACAAGGAAATGCGCAGCGAAATTTTTGCCCAAGGCACACTAATGCTTCGCCTGGTAATTCAGGTGAGCATGTTTTTGGCAATTCCGCTGATGGCCGTTTGCTTGTTCTGGCGGCAGGATCTGGCCGCTTGGTACATCAGCTATGTGGTGCTGTTCAACATGCTGGTCGGTCCGGTGTTCTCTGCCGGCAGCGTCACCAGCGAGCGGGAACGACAAACCCTGGATTTGCTGCTGACCACGATCCTTTCGCCGCGGAAAATTCTGCTCGGCAAATTGTTAGCGGGCTTGCGAGTTTCTAGTGTGCTTACTGGGTTCTTATTATGGCCATTAGCGTTGGCGTGCATTCCATTCCCGACGTCTTACTTCTGGCATTGCATGCCATCGATTTTAGCCTATGTAGGTATCGTGCTAATGTGTTGTTTGACAACTGGCACCGTAGCTCTTTTTTGCTCAGTTCTCCTGCGAAAAACAGCCCACAGCATGATGGCGACGTACATGTCCATCATTGTGCTGTTTTGCTTGCCACTGGCGATGCGGTTTTTTGCCAATAGTTTTTTTCCTGATGCAGCGGCAACCTACGTGGTGCGCGCCTCTAATTTGACCAGCCCTTTTGCCGCCGCTTTTGCGGTGCCGCTAAGGTTTGGAAATCCCGATTTTCCCGACGTACAAGCCAATTGGCCGTTGTACTTTTCCTACTTGGGATCGTCGGCCGTGCTCTGCCTGGTGCTTTTGACATTGATGATTTGGCTGTTCAATGTCCGCTGGCGGGTCGCGGAGTGAACAGCAAACAGGCGCATGAAAAAGCCCAGGGGTTGGAGTCCCTGGGCTTCAAAGCACCTGTTTCAATTTCTTAAGGCTTCTTCCCGACTAAGCGGTAAACCGCAGAGCCGCGCGCAACTAATCCATCAGTCAATGTGGAGCGACTGAACCGGCTCGGTCACGCAGCGGTCGGATTCTTGCAGCGAACCCAATCCCAATTCCACGCGCATGCCCGTCTGTAATTGATTCATTTTCACTAGCATCAAACCGCCGGCCGCGGCCTGTCGACCTTGGGTAGCACCCAGCAAGTACACGGTTTGCGGCTGGCTGAATTGCACGCCGTCGCGGGAAGCCGCCAAACGGGTTTCGCCCGTGGTGGGATCGACCATTTCGCCGCGATACACTCGATCGGTTGTCGAAATCTCGAACCGGCTGCCAGGATTCAAATTCGCTAACGCAATTTGCTTGAGATCATCTCCTCGCGCGATGGCTGTACTGGCCAGTGCGCACAACAAAGCTGTGCAGCGTAATAGCATGATGACGTACTCCCGAGTGGATGCGAATGCAGATGAGAAAAGAGAGGAGTATTCCAAGCCTATGTCAAAAACGATTGACGCGCCGGGCACCCCAGTCCACTCGGCCCGTTCCTTCGTCATTCATGCTACAACTTATTGACTGGCACGACAATGCGGATTGTTGCGGTTGTCCGCATTTCATAAGAGCGGTGTGAAGATTGGAAAACTTTGACGATTGTAGGGGCCAGATTTCGCGATGGAGTGCCCGCAGAGTTTGCCAAGTCTCTGCTCCTGCCACGCAAGCGATTAGACAATTGGTCTACATGTTCGTCAGATCATCGCTTCCGCCCGGGCCGATCAAACCATCAAGGGCCGCGGTGATTTCGCTTGCAAACTGCTGGTGTTCCGCATAAATCCGGCAAATCCGATGGGCCACGGGCAGGTTGCGGTAAAGCAAATCGTCGTCCAAAGGCCGGGGTTGGCCGAGAGCTGGATCGAACAAGAAGTTTTGTCCAGCGGCGGGACCATGTGTTTCCGGACGGTGCACGTGTCGAGCTAAATCGACGCGGAGTTGGATTTCGCGCGCCGCTGGCGGCAGGGCGGTGCGAATCGCTTGTTCCACAAACTGCGCATTGCTGAAAATGCTGGACTGTTCTGCATCACCGGGCCGATACACCAGCGTTCGCTGGCAAATCATCTTCCAGCGGACTCGGCGGTTCAAAAAATCTTGCCAGCGCTGGCCCGCTTCACGCTGGGCTGGATCGGCGCTATGTTGCCAGCGCGGGGCATCAACCAGCAGCGTCCACTCCGTGAAATGCAAATATTCATTGAGCTTTTCTAGCGGATTGCCCGGAAACAGCCACGGCCGGCTGAATGTGAACAGATCTTTCAGCTCCAAATCGATGGCGCGGACCGTGCGATGGAAATAGATTGAACGAAACAATTCCGCACGCACACTGATAAACCGCAATAGGGCGTCTAATCCACGAACGTGAATGGTCAGCCCGGCTTCGCTAAAAAAGCTATATCGCAGCAGCCGCTCCAGGTCGTACGCACGAGTGTTGTAGCCGGACATGTAAGCATCGCGCAGCACAAAGTCCATGTTATCGACCGTGTAAATGCCACTAAATAAGCTGCGCAAGAAGCTAAGCCAGCGTGGCGGCGGGCTCGATGATGAATTGGATTTTGAAGCTGCGCCACCTTTAGGCCGCGTAATCAATAAAGAAATCTGTGCGGGGTCCAGCGTTTCACCTGGCTCCAGCGTGCCATTGGGATTACGGCGGATGCGACGGATTAAATCGCCCAATTCGCGCTCGATGATCACACTGCCAAGCGTTTCGTGGGTCAGACCGTAAGTAGATAAAAAATGCTCGTCAAAAAAATGACCGAAGGGGCCGTGTCCCACGTCGTGAAGTAAGCCGGCAAGTCGGAGCAGGCACTCCACATAGCCGCGGCTGGGCACGTCGGGGCAGGTGGCGCGGAGGCTGTCGTATAGCGCGGCCGTCGCGCGGCTAGCCAAGTGCATCACGCCCAGCACGTGTTGGAAGCGAGTGTGTTCCGCCGATGGAAACACCCACCAGGCAGTTTGCAACTGATGAATTTGGCGCAACCTTTGCAGCCACGGGTGGTCAATAATTTGCCGCTCCGAAACTTCGCCCACGGCGAGCCCCTCGTTAGACACCAAGGGCATGTAGCCGTGCAGCGGATCGTAACACAGGGCTTCACGGCGAAAATCGGGCATGTGAACTGGCTATTTCAGGAGGTCGGGTTGATGGTCCTATGGCGGCTGCCGTCCAACATTTCGCAACCGTTAAACCTTATCGTGCCAGCACAGACTGCAGGCCGCCAGCCATACAGGACCTATTGGCCGCCCTGCCAGCGGCGTTCAATTCACGAATTATCTATATGCGACCGCAGGTTACGGCTTGCTAGTCCGATAAAAACAATACGCCTTCGATCCGATCAAGCGTGTGTGCGCCAGATTGTGCTGGCTTGGTGAACTCCTCGCCAATGCAGAATTTCCGATCACACCAATGGTTGGGGGAGCCGAAGCGGGCGATGTTCCATGCCAGGCGGAGCATGGTCGCTGTGTCAGGACCCCGGCAACTTACGGAAATCGCAGCGCGGTTTTTTGGACGCCGCCGCCAGTCACGCAGCATCAACAAGGAGTCGAAGGTGATGGCTCGTCCGATGTTGGTTGGTTGTCTCGCGG
>DASXPQ010000165.1:0-5362 GCA_036493575.1 Pirellulales bacterium | reverse complement strand
CGTATCGCAGGCAATCATCGCCAGAACTTTATGCCGATACTTTTTCCAGAATTGCCAGCCCACATAACCGCCCATCGACAGGCCGCAAAAAATTACTTTTTCTTTCACGTCGAGAGCGTCGAGCAGGCCGCTTAAATCGTCGGCCATTTGCTCCATGGTCACGACGCCCGGCGTGACATCGCTGGCGCCGAAGCCGCGCAAATCGGGAGCAATGACCCGGCAATGGTCGACAAAAAAATCGATCTGCAGCTGCCAGATGGTGTGATCCAGCGGGAAACCGTGGACCAGCAGCAACGGGTGACCCTGCTCGCCGCCGGTGAACACTGCCAGTTTGGTTTTTCCGACCTGAACGTGCTTCATGGAGATTGCGGTTTCTCGGTTAGGGTTTATTGATCGAGTTGTTGTTTAAACTGTTTGAGCGCTCGGGCGATCTGCATGGTGTGCGGATCTAATTCCGCCGCTCGGGCTTGGAACTTGACGGCGTTTCGAAAGTCGCGCTTGCCGGCATAACAGTGAGCCAGCGTGTCTAAAAATCCGGGCTCATTTATCTGCAATTCCTCGGGCTGGTTTTTTAAAAGCTCGAGTGAATTTTGCGAATATTGGATGGCCAGGTCAAAATCTCCTTCCGTATTGCCGATCAACCAGGCGTCCATATTGTACGGAATGGACGTCGTGGGTTGCTGGGCGATGGCTTCTCGAAAACCCTTATCGGCGACATGAATCAGATCCATGGCCTGTTTGCGCCGCGCCGGATTGTCGACCGAAGTTTCGTAAAGGCCGATAAGAATATCGGCATTGGTGGGATCGTACTTGGCGCCCTCGTCGAGTTCGCGGCGGCGCTCGTCCGGTTTGTTTTCACCCGCATAACTACAGGCGTAGTACAAGTGCATTTGGCCGCGCATGGTGTCGGGATAAGTATCGCCACCAAATTCTTTGGTTCGCTGCAAAACGG
This sequence comes from Pirellulales bacterium, assembly GCA_036493575.1. GTDB lineage: Bacteria > Planctomycetota > Planctomycetia > Pirellulales > JADZDJ01 > DATJYL01. The sequence continues at coordinate 4,410 of DASXPQ010000165.1, read as the reverse complement.
TTGGATCCTTGTCCATGGCGTCAATTAGTTTTTTCACAACCTGGGCTGCCTGCAGATCGAGATCTTGGTCGTGCAACATTTCACCGAAGCGCGCCTGCGTTTCGATGGTCAGCTCCGTGTCCTGCGGAGATGTTTTAATCACATGCTGATATTCCCGCTCTGCGGCATCGAACAAACCTAAACGCTGAAGCTTTGTTCCTATGGTTTTATGGTCTTCAAGCGAATTACCAATCAACTTAAAGGCTTTGTCCGATATTTTATCGGCCGCATCAGTTTTTCCTTCAGCCCGAAGCGCATGCGCCCAGGTATACAGCAGGGCGGGATCGACATTGAATGTGGCTTCAGCTCGGCGCGCTAATTGGTCGACGAGATCCCAAGCCTGGTGTTGAACCAATAAATCAGCAAGTTTAGCGACCGCATCCGGATCGTTGGTGCCCAGCGACAAAAGCTGCTGCAGCACGTCGGTCGCCCGATCGGGACGCTGAAAGTTTTGCTTTAAGACGTTGACGAGTAGCGCTTCCAGCTCCAGGGTGTTTTTGCGCACCGCATCGTTTGCAAACGGCGCTAACCCTGCCAGTTCAGCATTAACGAGTTTGTCGACATCGGCCTTCGCCGATTGCGGGTCGTTTTGAAACCGAACATAAGTTCGGAGCCATTGCGCGCCGGGGCCATTGTTTTGAGCCAAATTGGCTTCAATGGTTTTTTGCTTGGCAGGCCAGGAGCGGGCAACTGCATCCGGCTGGCCAATGACCAGCAGGGCACTGTACTTGGACACCAGCGGCGAGCGTTCAAAGCGGATGAGCCGGCACAACGGCGCCAGGCCAAGGTCGCCGGGTAAAAATGCCAACTGCCGTAGCGCTTGCAGGCGGGCGGAGTCGTCCAGCAGTTCGTACTTATCCAGAATCCGTCTGACCTGTGGCGAATCGCTGGTATGAATCCACTGTGCCCGAATCTGTTGCACCAGATATTTGGCGCGGGAAGAAATTTCGACGTCGGTATCGTTTTCCGCGGCGCTCAGCGCGTCGAAAGCTTCCGGACCAATGCGACCCAATTCATTTTGAGCTGACTGCCGGACCAAATAACTGGGGTCGCCGAGCTGCTGAATAAGTACCGTCACGCGTCCCGGCAATTGCTCGGCACCTCCCGGTACGGCGGGGAGGGCGTCGGTCTTGGCGGTCGACTGCGCGTCGATGCCGGCCGAAGTAAGTTTTGCCACAGCAAAGATTGGCAGCAGTGCAACGCACAGCGAACTGATTGCACGGACACAACTAGCCGACATTCGCCCACCTGTTTGGGGCCAATTTTTGTTTCGAACCGCTTACTCCAGGATACTTTAACCGCGCAATTGGTCGCAAGCCGAAGCGATCGCAGTCGCAGTTAGAACCACGTTTTAAGATTTGCACCAGTGCTGTAGCGCAAACCCCCATTCCATGACGACACGGCGCGCCCCTATAATCGGCTGCTTGAAATCCGCAGGAAATGGTCAGCAGAACTAATTATGGCAAAAACTGCCCCGCAGCGCAAAAGCCGCATTTTAATTGCCGACGACAACACTCCAAACGTGGAGCTGCTAGAGGCCTTTCTGGCCGAGTTTGAATGCGATATTGCCGTGGCGGTGGACGGGCGCGACACGTTGGAAAAGGTAGCGCAGTTTAAGCCCGACCTGATTTTGCTGGACATTATGATGCCCAAGCTCAGCGGCTTTGAGGTGTGCCGCACGCTGAAACAAGATCCCAAGACGAAGGACATCATGGTGTTGATGGTGACCGCCTTGAACGAGCTGGGCGATATCGAACGGGCAGTAGATTCAGGCACCGACGATTTTTTAAGCAAACCGGTGAATAAGCTCGAATTACTCAAGCGCGTCGAAAACATGCTCCGCCTGCGGCACGTTACGGATGAATTAGAACGGTTGCGCCGGTATATCGAAGGCATGGAAGATGGCGCTGGGCCGGGAAATTAGCTGGGCCCAAATCTGAAATCCGGAGCTGTTATGCCTGGCTCCCGAACTATTCGCCTATGCTGGCGATGCATTGCCGCACGGCAGTGGCGCAATAAAAAACCCGCCAAGATGGGTCCCCTTGGCGGGCGGCCGTGCCTTTCACGGCAGAGAATCAAAGTTTTTCATTCGCCGAGAAACCACCGACGCAGCGGTTTCTCAGGCATACCAGCCCGGTGGAGTCAACATTGGAGGCCCTCCTGTGCAATGGACGAGTGACATCTAGTCAATGGGCGTTTCCGGTCAAAACGGCGCTCGCGAACGCCAAGATCCTTGGTATCAAAATTTGCTGAGAAACGTCAATCTTGTGGACCATGACTTTGGGGGGTGCGACCGGAAAGTTTTTTCTTGGTTCGGTCCGGTCGGAACGATTGCGTTGAGTCTATGCCGGGCTGGAGTAGGTAGTTGATTCAGACTCCTGTTGTTACGCGCCATTCTATCCATCTCGCGGTCTGTCGTTTCGAATCAGTTGAGCAAAATTCAGATGCCAAAGCGTAAACAATTTTGGACATCGATTGACTTAGATCGTCTCAAATCGGTCTAGCTGTTCTCTCGTTTCGAGATTTCAAGGTTAGTCTAGGCAAGCTGCCGATACACGTTGATTAATCGGTTAACCAAAAAGAAATGATGTATGTGATTGCGCAAATGACACTTGCAACGCACCTGCGATTCCCAGCTGATGCCTGTGGTATGGCGGTTGCTACCTATTAGCAGCGGAACAGAGAAGAGTGTATCAACAGCCGGAAATGCACGGGTAAAAAGCGACAGGAACACCGAATCGGAACGGAGCGATTGCTGCGAAGAATGGAACAACTACCGGGACAGTGAGAAGAGGTTAGGCCCCGGACGGAGAAGGTTTCGCAGCTTAGGTGTACTGCAGCTTAGGAGTCAACCTTCGCGTCCTGGCTTTCCAGGGGCGGGCTTGGTGCCAGCCGGGCCCGCCCCAATATTTTTCAAGGAACAACAATTTTAAGCCCGGGTTGTCGAAGCGATGACCCGACCGGCGGCGTGGATCAGCAAGTTGTCGATCTCAAGTTTGTCGCTGTCATCCTTTTCTGCCCAATCTCGTTTCGGCGTTGGCGGCTTGAACGACCCTAATCTTTGTGGCGTGGAGATACGTCAATGTCTGATCATATTTCGGCTGCGCATGAAGTGACGCCAATCAAAAGCGGTTTGCCCGTGGCGCGCCAACCCGCTGCTCCATCGGCGATGAGTGCCATGCCTGGCGCGGCGCACGACCGATTACATCGCGGGGAAGCGGGGCCACCTGAAGCAATGGCGCTCGCCGACAGCCGGCGCTCGCCGAATACAAACTCCGTTGCACCGGGCCATCAGGAACACTCACACGAAGTTACGGCGGACGTTTCGGGGAAAAAAATTCCGAATTGGCGAACCAAACCAGATGTACATCACGTAACGAATTTAGGGGGCGAGGGGGTCTCAGAGGGTCAACCGACGTTGCCAATAGACAACAGGCGGAATGACTCATGCGGCAGGAAGTCAACACAAAACATGCAGATCGAACCAATTCGTGGGACCGGCGTTTCATCGCAAGCCTTGTCTACTTCGAATGTTGTGCTGCCGCCGGAGCGGAACAGACCGGCTGCGGCACCAGTCGTGCTTCAGGGTAAGGGCACAGCAGGCGAGCGAATCGCCGCAGAATCTTCGCCCTTTGTTCAGGAGCAGCACTTGGCAAAACCACGCAAAATCGCCGGTCGCAAACCCGCTTTACGTGCTCCCACGCCGCCCCGCGGCCGAGGGCGATTTTCACGCACAGGAGCTGCCCCGGGCGGCATTGCTACAGGAGGCAAAGCCGGCGCTGGTCGCGGCGCGCTGAACGGCGAAGCGGTGGATCGCCGCACACCAGCTTACGAAGACGACAACGCTTTCGAATCCGATTTTGTCGACGCTGAAGATCAGGAGTTGGACGAGACGGCGGTTGAAGAGACGGTGGGAGAAGGCGAAGGATCGGCAAGTCAAATCGACGATCCGGTGCGAATTTATCTGATGCAGATGGGCGAGATTCCGCTGCTTACTCGGCCGGAGGAAATTGAGTCGGCCAAGCGGATCGAAAGTACACGCCGGCGTTTCCGCCATAGTATGCTGGCCAGCGACTTCTTGTTGCAAGGCGCGGTGGGTCTGTTGGAAAAAGTGCGCGATGGAAAGCTGCGACTGGACCGCACGATTGAAGTTTCCGTCACCAATACGGTCGGCAAAAAGAAGATTATCGCCCGGCTGGGACCGAATTTGAAAACGTTGACCGATTTACTGCGCCGCAATCGGACGGATTTTTGCACCGCCATTAGCCGCAGCACGCCGCTTTCGAAACGGCGGGCCGCTTGGCACCGACTGGTGATTCGCCGTCGGAAGGCCGTGCGGTTGATCGAAGAACTGAATTTGCGCACCGGACG
>DASXPQ010000164.1:0-4541 GCA_036493575.1 Pirellulales bacterium | reverse complement strand
TTCGTCAATTCGCGCCAATCCTTCCACGCTCCGTCCATTTGCCCGTTCACGTACTGACCCGAACTCTTAGCTGCACCGTCCTCAAACCATTCCTCGAATTTTCCGTCCGGCGATCCCTGCTTATAACTCGCGTGATACTTTGGTTTCCCGTTCTTAAACCATTCTTGGTATTCGCCGTTTTTGCGCCCGTCATCGTAGTTCGCCTCGATGTACTTTCGCCCGGTGGGATACCAACTTTGTTCTTGCCCGTCCTGCACGCCCGCTTTGTAATGCCGTACCGATTTGGGCGTGCCGTCGCGATACCACTCCTGCGCAGTTCCCACGAGGTGGTCCTTTTCATACTCCGCCTCATAGATTTTGCTTTTGCCTTGCCACTCGATCTTTTTACCTTCGCGCTGTCCGTCTTTGTAGTTGATCTCGCTGGCCTTCATTCCGTTCTCAGAGTACAGCGTCTCCGGACCATCTTTTTGTCCATGCTTGTACTGGCCTTCAATCTTCAGCTTTCCAGATAAGTAGAATTCGCGCCATGGGCCATCCTTAACGCCCAAACGATAAGTGATTTCCGATTCCTTTACGCCGCCCGAATAATAGTGCGTTTCCAAGCCGTTGGGCACCAGCTTGCCGCGCAAATCTTCCGCCATTTGCTGGCGCATCTTGATGGAACCATCCGGCCACTTTTCCTCCACCGTTTTTACGTTCGCCGTGGCCCAAGACGACAACAACAAACCAGCGAGAAAAAGAATTTTCGACATAGTCACTTCCCAGAATGCTTCCATGAAAGGGGCCACATGAAATTCGCGACCCTACATCCATTATAACTCGCAAAACAGCCTTGCAATCGTGCGGTCAATCACTTGCCGATTGCGCGCATCGCAAGCTGCGCAGCTACCAATTGGAAGGCTCACTCCCCTTTGCGAAACGCGTCGAAGTATTGCTGCACGTGATCGCGCTCCTGTCGCGGCAGTCGTTGCCCAGTAAGCGGATCAGCCGAATCGTGCTTGGCCGCCTCGACCTGGTTTTTGATCTCTTCGACAACCTGCCCCTTGGCATTGGGACTAGCGATTAGCCCCGTGATAACCGCCGCCCCCTTGCCGATCTCTTGCTTCACCTTCGAGTCATAAAACTTCGTGTCTTGTGCCGCCTCGGGCCGCTGTCCTTCCGCCCCTTGTGCTCGCCCACGGTCAGCAAAGCCATTCCCGCCTTTACGACACAATTCGCAGCCGACCCCACCGCAGTTCGAGCAGTTCATCGCGGCTTTGGCGTCGTCGATCTCATCTAAGGTTGTTTCCAGCATTTGCATCTCTGCCAACTCCTGTTGCGTTTGCGCAAGATCATGGGCCAGTTGCCCCAGCGCCGCCTGAGCCTGCCCCTGATTACCCTGTTGCATCGCTTTTCCCGCCTGTCCGAGCTTGCCCGCCATGTTCCGCAGCTGATCCATTTGCGGCTGTTTGTTGGCCATCGCTTGCAATTGCTTTTCGAGCTTCTTGGCCGCCTCCTGATCGCCTGCTTTATTGGCTTGCTCTAACTTTTTCTCCAATTCTTCCTTCAATTTTTGTTGTGCATCCGCAATCTTATCCAGAGCATCCTTCATCGAATTAAGTTGCTCCGCCAGCTCCTTTTGTTTCTGAGGATCGAGCTGCCCCTGCGATAATTGCGCTTGGAGCTTTTCGATTTCTTTCAGCGCCTTGTCAAAGTTCCCATTTTTTAGTTCCTTGGCTAGCTTATCACCGGGGCCGTTCGGCAGATTTTTCATTCCGGCCAATTGATCTTTCAGCTTTTCTCCCTCCGACAACTTCTCACGGCGCTGCTCCAATTGCTGCGCCAGGTCGTTTAGCTTCGTCATGGCCTCGTGACGATCGGACTCGTCCTTCTTCGCCAAATCGCGGGTTCCTTCCTCGATCTTCTTGAATAGATCCGCGGCATCCTTTAATCCTTCTTCGCCAGCCTGCTTGGCTCGCTCTTGCAGCTTCGATTGCAGTGGTTTAACCGATTCGTCAATCTGTTTTCGCACCTTCACCGTATTGGCGTTGGCATCCGCCTGAGTTGGACGTGTCGGATCGGCCAAAAAACAAAACGCAAAAGCGATCGCGGCGGGCACAACTGGCAACCATGCTCGGCGACTAAGCGTGATGGGAAACCGTCCCTCCACTTCCAACTTGCCAATCCTCCGCCGTGCGTCTTCAACCAGCGCCTGCCCAAACGGCGTTTGTAATTCCTCCGGCGTCAAAGCCAATGCGCTGGATACCCGTTCCTTCAAACCGAAACGGCGATCGATTTCCAGCGCCGTCTCCAAATCCATAGAGCGAACTACCCAAGTCCAAATGATTGCCACTAATAAGCCAGCGCTTATCGCACCGCCCAGCCAATAGCCAGCCCAATGCAACCCATCCACATTCACTAGCAGCCACTTTTGCACTACAATGGCAGCCGCCGCAACCAACAATGTGGCAAACCAGCACCACACCAACGCCGTCAAAAATTGCTGCACAATTAAACGACGTCTTGCCTTACGAACTTGTTTGATGAGTTGATCCATGGCCGGATTCGCCTTCTTAATTCGGGAGAAGATATCCCCGCCGCGCCACCCCATTATATGGAATCCCGACGAAATCTGGCGACCTAATTTCCTAATGCCTCTGTGATATCCCCGTAATTCAGCCTTTCCCGATAGGCTTAGACGCCGTCCAAAAGATATAATTCCCTGGTGAGCATCCGCAGCCCGAGGCCAACCATGTCGATCGCCACGCCCGCCCAAAACTCCCCAAATCAAATACCGTCGCCTGCCGACCGGCCGGACGCAGATGTTGTGGTTTATGATGGCAACTGTCGAATTTGCACGGCCCAAATCCGCTCGCTTTCCTGGTGGGATTGCCAGGGCAAGCTGTCTTATCTTTCCCTTCACGATCCAGAGGTGGCCCGCCGCTATCCCGACCTAACCCACGACATGCTGATGGCCCAAATGTATGTCGTTGACCAGCAAGGCAATCGCTACGGCGGTGCCGCCGCCATCCGGTACCTTTCGCGCCGCCTGCGCCGTCTCTGGTGGCTGGCGCCACTCATGTATATCCCCGGTAGTCTGCCCCTTTGGCAATGGCTCTATCAGCAGGTTGCCAAGCGGCGCTACCGCTTTGGCAAACTTAACCAATGCGATAACGATGCCTGCAGCCTCCACGCGCGATAGCCCCTTCGCTTGCGGCTTGGCGCGGCGTATTATGGCATTTTCCGCACCGCCGCAATGAATTTGATCCCATGACTGACTTCCGCACCGAACACGATTCCATGGGCGACGTGCGTGTACCAGCCCAATCCTATTACGGCGCCCAAACGCAGCGTGCCATCGAAAACTTTCCCATCTCCGGCGAGCCGCTGCCGCCTGAACTAATTCACGCACTGGGATTGGTGAAATATGCCGCCACTGTAGCCAATCGTGATTTAGGCAAGCTCACCGGTTCCGGCAAAAATCCGCTTAACCAAAAACAAGTGGAAGCGCTGCTGCAAGCTTGCCGTGAAGTCGTCGACGGTAAATTTGATAACGAATTTCCGCTCGACATCTTTCAAACCGGCTCGGGCACTTCGAGCAACATGAACGCTAACGAAGTGATCGCTAATCGCGCCAATGAGCTGACCGGCGCCGATCGCTTTGCCGAATCCAAGCCAATTCATCCAAATGATCACGTGAACATGGGCCAATCGACCAACGACATGTTCCCAACGGCCATTCACGTCGCTGTGGCGTTGGCGACCAAGAACGATTTGGCCCCCGCTCTGGAAAAACTGCATAAAGTTCTCAAAGAAAAAGCCGCCGATTGGGATAGCATCATAAAAATTGGCCGTACGCACCTGGCCGATGCCACACCGCTGCGGCTTGGACAAGAAATCGGCGGTTTTGCCCGACAGTTACATCTCTCCATAGGCCGCGCTGCCAACGCTCTCAAAGCCGTTCACGAATTGCCCGCCGGTGGTACTGCGGTGGGTTCCGGCATCAACACACACCCAGAATTTGGAAAACGGGTTGCCGCCGCGCTGGCCAAAGAAACCGCTATCCCGTTCGTCGAAGCTGTGAATCATTTCGAAGCCAACGCCCAGCGCGACGGCCTCGTGGAGTGCAGCGGCAACGTCCGCACCATCGCGGTTACGCTATTCAACGTCGCCAATAACATCCGCTGGCTATCGAGCGGCCCTCGATGCGGTTTCTACGAAATCAAACTTCCCGACCGCCAGCCCGGCAGTTCCATCATGCCGGGCAAAGTGAATCCCGTCATGTGCGAAAGCATGATGCAAGTTTGCGCCTGGGTCATGGGGCACGATCAAACCATTGCCTTTAGCGGCGCCACCGGCGGACAGTTCCAACTCAACATCATGATGCCCGTCATGGGCATGGCGGCCCTGGAAAGCATCACCCTACTCGCCAGCGCCACTCGGGCCTTCGTCGATTTCTGCGCGGCCGAAATGGAAGCCAACCCAGAAGCCTGTGAAGCCGCCGTCGAGCAAAGCCTATCAATGGTCACTAGCTTGAACCCGCTGATCGGCTACGAAAAAGC
>DASXPQ010000163.1:0-3289 GCA_036493575.1 Pirellulales bacterium | reverse complement strand
GTCCGGGATTTTTTTTCTGAGGACAAAATGGTGTGGGTTTATGAAAAAATGCGAAGAAAACAGCATTTGTGAGTTTAGTATTGGTCACAGATGAATGGTTTTTGGTTCATTGTTGACACACTGTATTCAGACAGATTTATGTGATGGAAGTTGCGGGAAGATATTATTTCACCAGCAGCTTAACAAATGAGTGGCCCAAAAGTCAGGCGAAAAAATGGGCCGGTAGGCAGTAGGCGGTAGGCGGTAGGCGGAAAAATTTCATGCACGGGGTCTGTGACCAACTGCCAATGCGATAGATACCGCCCTAGCAGTTCATTGGGGGCTCGCCGGGCTCGACCCAGCCGCCCTAGGCCAGAAGTATCCACAGATGTCCGGTCGATTTATGATTCCACCCAATTGCGGAAAATCCCCAGTGCTTGATTGAGATTCATAGGACCACACGCAATTTCAAATGTCTGGTTTGCAATCCAACAATGCGTCCAGTCGTTGTCACTCCTCTCGATTTCAACTCTATCAAAAGATTTTGTGCTCAAAGAAGTTTCTGCCAAGCAAATTTGCACACGCCATCCAGGGTTATCTATTGTTCCAACTTTGATCCCATGGCGATGTTCCCAATCGCCGTTCGCGTGCCGTAAGTACCATTCCCCAAGCCAATCGAGGTTATCGGCGCTCATAAATCAAATTTCGATTTTTGTTGAGCAAAATATGGCGAAGTGCGAACGATTACTCGTGGACGCGCATTTGGACGCTGAAGGGGCGGACGGTGGTGGAGCGGTCGATGGCTTCGACGGCGGTTTGGACATTTTTTTCGGAGGCGGCGTGCGTCATGATAACTAAGGGGACGAAGCCATCGGTGGTGCGCTCGTCGTCGTGCTGAATCACTGAAGCGATAGAGATGTTGTGCTGGCCGAGCTCGCCGGCGATGTCGGCCAATACGCCGGGCTTATCGGCGGCCATGAAGCGAAGATAGAAGCGGCATTTGGACTGGGCTTGATCGGTTGGCTTGAGTGCGGAGGCACGATCAGACCAGAGCTCCAAATTGCGGAAGGTGATTTGCGCGCGGCCGACGACCATGTCGATCATGTCGGCGACGACGGCAGAAGCGGTGGGCATTTGGCCGGCGCCTTGGCCGTGGAACATGAGGGGACCGACGGCATCGCCGACGACGCCGATGGCATTAAATGCGCCGCGGACTTCAGCGAGAGGGGAGCCCACCTTGACGAGCATGGGTGAAACTTGGAGCTCCAGGCCGCCAGCCTGTAGATCGGCAACGGCCAGGAGCTTGATGCGGTGGCCGAGTTCTTTGGCATAGCGAAGATCGGCAGCGTCGAGGCCGTCGATGCCGCGGCGGGGGATATCGCGCCAGTTGACGCGGGCGCCGAAGGCGAGATGAGCAAGGATGGCAAGTTTTTGCGTGGCGTCGGAGCCATCGACATCGAGCGTTGGATCGGCTTCGGCAAATCCTAGACGCTGCGCTTCTTTGACGGCCGAATGATAATCGGTCCCCTGCTCTTCCATTTGCGTGAGGATGAAATTGCTGGTGCCGTTCAAGATGCCGCGAAGCGATTGAATTTGGTTGGCCGACAAGCACTGGCTGATGTTGGCGATGATCGGAATGCCGCCGGCGACCGCGGCTTCAAAGGCAATGCACATGTCGAGCGCCCGGGCACGATCGAACAGTTCCGGGCCGTGTTCGGCGAGGAGCGCTTTGTTCGCGGTGACGACATCCTTGCCGTTCTCCAATAGCTCCAGCATGATTTGGCGGGCGGGATCGAGTCCGCCGACCAGGTGCGCGACGACTTTGATTTCCGGATTGTGAGTGATGGTGCGCAAGTCGGTCGAAAGGACGCCTGGGGGCAAGTGCAGGTCGCGTGGCTTTTCGTCGTCGCGGACGACCACGGCTTCCAGCACCACGCGGCGGCCCGAGTGCCGGGCGGCGCGTTCGCCATGCTCCATGAGCAAGCGGGCGACGCCGGTGCCGACGGTGCCCATTCCGACGATGGCGACTTTGATTTGTTCCATTGCTAGTGGTTAGTGGCTAGTGATTGGAGGTGAGCCTATGTAGCAACTTTAGCATGCTTACGCTTCGCGAAAGCATGCCACACGAGTTAGAAGCAGCGTAGATGAGATTGAATCTGCCATGCTAGAATGCGGTTCGCCTAGTCGTCAAGCGAATCAGTGTCTGCATAGGAAACGATACTACATGGACTCAGCCGCCCTCGACTTTTTTAAGAAAATACTCGAAACACCGAGCCCTTCTGGATATGAGAAGCCGGTGCAGGATTTGGTTCGGCGTTATGTGGCCGATTTTGCGGATCGGGTGAGCACCGATTTGCACGGCAATGTGATTGCGGTGAAGAATCCGGATGCCAAGTTGCGGGTGATGTTGGCCGGACATTGCGATCAGATTGGGATGCTGGTGCAGCACATTGATTCGGAAGGATTTTTGTATGTGAACACCATTGGCGGATGGGACCCGCAGCAGTTGGTGGGGCAGCGGATGACGGTGTGGACGAGCGGCGGGCCGGTTCAGGGAGCGATTTCGCGCAAAGCGATTCATTTGCTGACCGAGGAGGAACGGAAACAGGTGGTCAAGCTGAAGGATATGTGGCTGGATATTGGAGCGAAAGACAAGGCGGAGGCGGAGGGAATTGTTTCGATTGGCGATCCGGTGACGCTGCAACTTGGTTTTCAATCGATGCGCAACAATTTTGCTAACTCGCCGGGGATGGATGATAAGACCGGCCTGTGGGTGTGCATCGAGGCGCTGCGGCGAGCCAGTTCAAAAAAATTGAATTGCGGACTGTATGCCGTTTCGACGGTGCAAGAGGAGATTGGGTTACGGGGCGCGCAGACCAGCGCGTTCGGCATTGATCCGCATGTGGGAATTGCCGTCGACGTGACGCATGCCACGGATTGCCCAACCGTGGATAAGAAACAAGAAGGGGATGTATCGCTGGGGAAGGGACCGGTGATTTATCGCGGGCCGAATATGAATCCGCGGGTGGTGGAACGATTGATTGAGGCAGCCAAGGCGAACGACATTCCTTATCAATTGGCGGCGAGCGGCCGAGCTACGGGGACGGATGCGAATCCGATTCAAATTAGTCGAGCCGGCGTGGCGGCGGGCTTAGTTAGCATTCCCAACCGATACATGCACAGCGCAGTGGAGATGATTTCGCTGGACGACATTGACCGGGCGGCGGATTTGCTGGCGGAGTTTGCCGCGGCAGTTACCGGTAGCGATGATTTTACGCCGTAAGCGCGGAATCTGTTAGCCGCTCTTCAT